>JAJYDD010000517.1 GCA_021777795.1 Pseudomonadota bacterium
TTCATTCACCCGGTGGCGCTCAGGCTCGACCGCGATATCCCGGCCCCAGCGCTGGCGCAACGCTTCGAGCGCATCGTCTCGATGACGCTGCGCGCCCTGCGCACGGGGCGAACCTAACCAAGCTCGTCGTTTCCCTCACCCCGCAAGCGGGGCAGGGGGAAGATTAAGGCTTCCCGAAGTCGAAGGCCTCGCTGAGATCGGGGCTGGCGGCGTCGCGGGCGTCCAGCGCGGCGAGGCCGAAGCGGGTCTCGATCAGCTTGTCGATGGCGGTGGTGTCCATCACGGTGTGGTCGATGAAACCGCGCCGGGCGAAGGGCGAGATCAGCAGGGCGGGCACGCGCGTCCCCGGCCCCCAACGGTCGCCCTTCGGCGGCGCGACATGATCCCACAAGCCGCCGTTCTCGTCATAGGTGACGATTATCGCCGTATCTTTCCACAGCGGGCTTTTCTGGATCAGTTGGATAAGGAACGCGGTGTGGTTCTCGCCCGCCAGCACGCTCGAATAACCCGGATGCTCGTTGTCCTCGCCGACCGGCTTGAAGAAGGCCACCGGCGGCAACTGGCCATGCGTGATCCCGTCGATGAAATCGCGCTCGTCCTTCAGGTGTTTGGCGCCCGGCGTCCCCAGCGCGAAACTCGCGAAATAGGCGAAAGGCTGGTGGTGGAACTGGAACAACGGGTCGGCGCGGTGGGCGACGGCGTCGTCCCAGCCGCCGGAATACCAGGCCCAGTCTATGCCCTTGGCGTCGAGCCGGTCGCCTATCGTCGCTTCGGTCTGAGCCGGCAGCAGCGTCTCCGGCTTGGCCCAGGCGGGGTAGGGGCCGCCTTTGGGAAACAGCGTGTTGACGGCGTAGCCGTCCGGCGTCACCGCGCCGTCTTTGACCAGATTTCCCTTGTCGTCGAGCACGGCCACGAGCTTCTTCGGCGTATCGGGGAATTTCGGCGCGCAGGCGCAGATCATGTAAATATGGTTGAGGAACGAGCCGCCGAAGGCCGCGTGGTGGAAATGATCCATCAGCGTATATTGCTGGGCGAGCCGCCACATCGGCGTCGGCGCGCCGTTATAATAGCTCATCACCAGGCTCGCCGCGTCGCTCCAGGCGACGAACTTGTCCATTTTGCCGCCGTCGATCTGCAACTGCTCCTCATAGAAGCGATGCCAGGCGTCGCCGGTGACCCCTTCGAGCCCGACATAGGGTTCGGCGCGGAACGGCTGGTTGGGCAGGTTCCTCGGGAAGCGCAGGTCGACCTTGACGCTGTGGTGGCCGACATAAACCACCGGCGGCAACGTCTCGTACGGCTTGCCGTCCTTATCGACCTGCGGCGGAATCTTGCGGAGGTCGGCGAGACCGTCGGCGCCGGGGAACAGGCCGTACAGATTGTCGAAACTGCGGTTCTCCAGATAGATGACGACGATATGGTTGATCTTGGCGAGGCCCTCGTCGGCGCGCGCCGGCGCGAGCGCGGTCAGCAGGGCGAGAACCGTCACACAAAGGCGTTTCATCGTCGTCTCCGGTCTAAAAAAACGCCGCCAGCGCCTTGGCCGTCGCGTCCGGCGCCTCCTCGGGCAGGAAATGGCCGCCCTCGATCGGCTGGCCGCTGACGTCGGACGCCCAGCGCCGCCAGACATCGAGCGGGCTCTCGCCCTTGGCCGGAATCCCCGTCCCGCCCCATAGCGCCAGCAGCGGCGCGGAGATCTTACGCCCCGCCGCCCGGTCGGCCTCGTCGAGCGCGCGGTCGATCGTCGCCCCGGCGCGGTAATCCTCGCACATCGCATGAACGCGCTGCGGTTCGTGGAAGGCGGCGCGATAGGCGTCGAGCGCCTCGGGCGTAAAGCTCGCCAGCGAGCGGCTGGCGGTCCAACTGGCCAGCGTGTGGTCGAGATAGACCTGCGGCGCCGCCGAGATCAGCGTCTCCGGCAACGGCTCCGGCTGGGCCAGGAACATCCAGTGGTAGACCTGCATCGCGCGCGCGGCGTCCATGCCGGCCCACATTTCCCATGTCGGCACGATGTCGAGCACGGCGATCTTGGTGACGACTTCCGGGTAGTCCAGCGCCAGCCGATAGGCGACGCGGCCGCCGCGATCGTGGCCGGCGAGCGCGAATGTTTCGTGGCCGAGCGCCGCCATTAGCGCGACCGCATCCTTGGCCATCACGCGCTTGGAATAGCGCTCGCCCTTGTGCGACGGCGGCGCCGAGGACGAGCCGTAGCCGCGCAGGTCGGGGACGACGACGGTGAAGCGCTCGGCCAGCTTGGGCGCGACGCGCGCCCACATCCGATGCGATTGCGGGTAACCGTGCAGCAGCAGCAGCGGCGGCCCCGAGCCGCCGACGCGGGCGTGGATCGTCGCTTCGCCGAGGGCGAGGTCGTGGGTGGAAAAACCGGCGAAGTCGGACATGTTGGCTCCTTCTGGCGCGGGCTCAGCCTATCGCTAGCGAGCGTGCGTGACAAAACGGCGTCAGCGCGGCCCGAGCGCGCGGATCGCCTCCTCGACGCTGTGGAAGATGTGATCCTCGCCGATGAGCCGCATCAGCCCCTGGCGGGCGAAGCTTTCCTGCGCCCGCACCGATTCGAGCCGCGCCACCGCCACGGCGACCCCCGTCGCCTGAAGCCGCTTAATGGCGTCGCCGAGGATTTTCGCGCCCGTATAATCGATCTCGGCGACGGCGTCGGCCTCGATGACCAGCAGGCGCGCGCCCGTCGCTTTTTCGAGCGCCTCGCTGACCCCCTGCGCGTTGAGAAACGACAGCGGCGCCTGCAAGCCGATGACCTTCACGCCCGGCACGGTCTCGCCCGGCCGCGGCGCCGATTTCGGCCACCAGATCGACGTGCCGGGGAGGCGCTCGAACTCAACCGCCTGCGCCCGCGTCGTCGTCCACAATCCATGCAGGATCGACAGCGCGATGCCGGCGCCGACGCCCTGCTCGATCGGCAGCGCGACGATGGCGGCGAAAGTGGCGGCGATGAGCAGGAATTCCGGCCAGGAGCGGCGCAGCACATCGGCCATCGTGGAGACGCGCACGATCCGCATGGCCACGAACAGCAGCACCCCGGCCAGCGCCGCCTGCGGGACGAGGGCGATGAGGCCGCCGCCATAGAGCGCCAGGGCGAGCGCGATGGCGGCGGCGGCGAGGCCGCTGAGTTGCGAGCGCCCGCCCGTCTCGGAAACGACCGCCGTGCGTGGCGGGCTGGCGTCGAGCGGGAAGGCGCCGAGGAAGGCGGCCAGAATGTTCGCGCCACCGACGCCGATGAGGTCGCGGTCCACCCTCGGCCCGCGTGCGGGATCGTCGACG
>JAJYDD010000039.1 GCA_021777795.1 Pseudomonadota bacterium
ATCGAGTGGGAATGAACTAGGGTGGATTCAGACCATCCCGCGCCGTGCCAGAAATCGCACGAACGCTCTGACTGACAAGGATTATTTTTCCCACCCCGTATCGCTGCATGTCACCCCAACCTAGTCACTTTGTTGGTACCGATGTTGGTATGGCGCAGGATGGTCGAGAAGCGAGCTTTCGGTACCACCACACCTCTCTGATGGTATTCGAGGTCCCCTTGATCGGATGCGGATTTATGGGCGATCTTACTGATAAAGAACTGAAAAACCTGAAGCCGAAGGCCAAGCTCCACAAGGTGACCGATCGCGATGGAATGTACGCGGCCGTCACGCCGACTGGCGTCATATCGTTCCGATACCAGTACCGAGTGAGCGGGCGGCAAAAAGTGTTGACCATCGGCCGCTACAGCGCCGAGGCGGAATGCAGAACGTCGCGGGCGCCCGACACCTTGGAATATGGAATGGAGGTGTCGCTTGCGGAGGCCAGGGCGTTGCTAGTGCGCGCCCGGCGTCAGGTCGAGCGCGGCGAGTCGTCGTCTAAAGCTAAGGTGGAGAAGCGCACAGCGTTAGCCGAGGCGGTGACGTTCGGCGGGTGGGCGGAAGCTCACTTCAAACACAAAGGCGATCCCAAGTCCGGGGCCGAAAGGCTCGCCGACAGCACCCTGACGATGCGCCGGTCCGTCTACGATCGAGCCATCGCGGGTGAGTTATCGAAGTTCAAAATGGGTGAGGTGACGCCGCAGCGTCTCAAGCGTCTGTGCGACGAAGCTAAGGAGACGCGCGGACCGGCCATCGCAGTGCATGTCCGCGAGGTCGTGTTGCTGGTGTTTCGCCATGTCCAGGGAAGCGGGCTGGACGTGAGCAACCCGGCTGAATCAATCCGCACGAGCGCGATCGCCACGTTTGAGCCGTGAGCGTCGCGGCGCTGCCACACTGACAATGCAGCCCTGAATCGGCGATGATTGACGCGCGAGTGATTTGGAGCGCGGCGATGGACAGCGATGATGATATATTCTGATTCATTGATATCCGAAAAACTGCTTGCCTGTGTCGTGGAAATGGATTCGGCTCGAAGCATGATTCGGGCTGGCTTTTTATCGCGAGAGGAACGTGCCGCGCTGATTGCTCTGGCGCGCGACGGCTCGGTAACGCACCGATTGGCGCGTCGCGCCAATGCCCTCGTGTTGCTCGACGACGGAACGAGCTGCGAGCAGGTCGGCAGGGTGCTTTTGTTGGACGACGATACGATCCCTCGCTGGCATGGCGCGTTCACCCTGATCACTTCTCAATGGAAATCCTGGGTCAATTCTCGGCGGAAATCGACACAGGTCATCTACGATTGCGGACGTTACCGAAATTTCTGCGCCTCTCAGCGCGTTCATAGGCTGCTCTGCGCTAGCTACCTATCGGCGAACCTCAGGAGCCTGAGAGCCCGGATTGTGGCGCTTGCGAGACTGCAATTCTCATTGAAATTCCCTAAGTGTTGACGCAAAGCGGGTCGGCCCTATGCGACGGTCTCGGATTGCTCAGAATGCCGGAGGGAGGCGTTCAACTGCTGCGCTGGCGGATGGATGCAGCAGTGCCGCCAGAAGCTGGTTCGGAAACCTGCGCTTCTGGACGATCGCATAGAAGGTTTCGGTGACATCCGGGATTCGACAATATTCGACCAGCACACCCGCTTCCAGTTCGTCCCGCACGACGATGGGTGGGACCAAGGTGACGCCTTCGCGTTCTCGGGCTAGAAGACGGAGCATTGCCATGTCGTCCACCTCAGCCAGGACCATCGGCCGGATTCCCGCGAGATCGAGCACCCGGTCGAAAGCCACGCGAATATCGCTGTCCAGGCTGGGCAAGAGCACCGGAACGCTGCGTAGGTCCTCGGGGAAACGGAATGTTCTTCCGTCCGGGCGTGGCCGCCCGACCAGACTGACGGGCTGCTGATTAAGAAGATGATTTCGCAAGGATGAGCGGGCGTCGCGAGGCGCGGCGCTATTGGCGAGCACGACATCGACGGTATGCGCTTCGAGCTGCGCCAGCAGATCACGCATCGTTCCCGAGCGTACGATCAGCTCCACATCGGCACGGCCAACCAGCGGCCTGAGGAATTCGAGTTGGAAGTTTCGCGACAGGGTGGTGAGCGCGCCGACTCTCAGGACCTGCCGGTTGGCCACGGGACGCCCTTGCAAGGTGCTCATCAACTCTTTGCCGGCCTCAAAGACCGTGTCGGCGTAGTCGAGCGCGATCTGCCCAGCTTCGGTAAGTTCAAGCCTTCTGCCGACGCGCTCGAACAGCGTGTGGCCCATCTGGTGCTCAAGTTTTTGGATTTGAACGGATAGCGCGGATTGCGACAGGTTCATGCGCTCGGCCGCCCGCGTCAGGCTGCCTTCATGCGCGACAGCCCAGAAGTAGCGCAGGTGGTTGAAATTCAGGTCTCGCATAGTGTTCTATAAAACAGAACGATAGGGCCGAAACAATGAAATTTTCTATACCTAGCTCGTCGGATACCTCTTCCCCTGACCCGCATGGCGCCTTGAAGGGGAAAACCTTTGCCAATCGATCTCCTGCCGTTTGCCGCCCCCTTGGCGCTGTTGATGAGCGCCGTCGTCGGCTTTCTGAGCCCCGGTCGCCGGCCCCGCATCCTTCCTCGGTTGGCTGAAGCCGCCGCCCTTGTCGCCATAGTGGTCGCGGCGGTCTCGGCAGGATTGCTCATCCTGCGCGGGGCTGCGGACAGCCGCCTGATCGGGCTTCACGGCGTTGGTCTGTCGATCCGGCTCGACGCCGTCAGCGTCGTTATGTTCCTCCTGGTCTCGTTCATCGGCTGGGTCGTGGTGCGGTACGCCGCGACCTATCTGGACGGCGAGGCGCGGCAGGGCGCTTTCACCGGTTGGCTTTGCATGACGCTGGCCTCGGTGCTCCTCCTGGCGCTGTCGGGTAACCTGGTCCAGCTCGTTCTGGCGTGGGTTGCGACGAGCCTCTTTCTGCATCGGCTTCTGCTGTTTTATCCGGATCGCGTCGCCGCCCAGCGCGCGGCCGCCAAGAAATTCGTCGCCGCTCGCCTTGGCGACGCGGCGCTGATCGCCACGGCGGTATTGCTGACGCTGGCCTACGGGACGACCGACATCGCACAAATCCTGAGCGCGGCCCGCGCCGGAAGCGGCGGCGGCCTGGCGATCATCGCGGCGGGCTTCCTGGCGGCCGCCGCGCTCTTGAAGTCCGCGCAATTTCCGATGCACGGCTGGCTGACAGAGGTGATGGAAACCCCAACGCCGGTTTCGGCCCTCCTGCACGCGGGCGTCATCAATGCCGGCGGGTTTCTGCTGGTCCGTTTCGCTGACGTGATGTTGCTGGCCCCGGGTGTTCTGGCGGTCCTCGTCATGATCGGCGGATTCACCGCGCTCTTCGGCGGGTTGGTGATGCTGACGCAGCCGACCGTGAAGACCTCGCTGGCCTGGTCGACCGTCGCGCAGATGGGCTTCATGATCCTGGAATGCGGCCTCGGGCTCTTCCCGCTGGCCCTTCTGCATATCGTGGCCCACTCGCTCTACAAGGCCCATTCCTTCCTGGCCTCCGGCGGCGCGGTGGACTTGATCGCCGCCAATCGCAGGCCCGGTCCCGTGGCCATTCCCAAGGCCGGCGCGGTCGGACGCGCCTTTCTCCTGGCGCTGGCGATCTATGCCGTCGTCGGGTTCGGGTTCGGTTTCCAGCACAAGTCGCCGCAGGCCATCGCGCTGGGCGCCATCCTGATCTTCGGCGTCGCCTACATGCTGGCGCAGGGTCTCGCTGACGCCGCGCCGAGGGCCTTGACCCAGCGCACGATCGCCTACGCGATCGCCACCTCCGTCAGCTACTTCGCGCTTCAGGTTTTTGCGGTGTGGCTGACCTCCGGAGTCCTGCCCGCCGCCCCGGCGCCGGGGTCGCTGCAATGGGCGCTGATCGTGCTCGCGGTCATCAGTTTCGGCCTCGTGGCCGTCGTCCAGGCCATGTTCCCCCTGTGGGCTTACCACCCAGCCGCCGCAGGGCTGCGCGTGCATCTTTCGAACGGCTTCTACGCCAACGCGATCTTCGATCGGCTGCTCGGCGGCTGGCGGCTGGGCAATGCAACCTGATCAGCTCGGAGGACGAAGAATGACGCATGCAGAAATTTCAAGTTGGCGGGACGCCTTGGCGCTGGACGCCGCCGCCGATCGCGCCGCCCGGGCGATCCCTCCAGCGTGGCCGCTAGCGTCGAGCGTCGCGGTCAATCCGTTCCTCGGCCAGACAGATGAAAGCCTCGCCACTGCCGGCGCGCGCTTGGCGCGGGTGGCGGGCGTCTCGGTCACAATGCCCCGAAACTGGCACCAGGAGCGGATCGCCAGCGGCGCCATCACCGATGCCGATCTGTCGGAGGCCCTTGCGAGCGCGCCGGCGGCGTCGCGTCCGGCGAATTTCGCCGCGCTTAAGTCCGCGGCCCATGTTTCGAAACCCACAGCCAACGCGCTTCCGACGATCGCCGACCTTGCAGCTGAGGTGTCGGGGATCGACTGGCCGGGGTTGATCGCTGAGCGCTTCGGGGCCTGGGCGGCAGGATATTTCGACGAAGGCCAGGCGCTCTGGGCCGCGCCGCGCGGGAGGGGCGCCTACGCAGCCTGGCGCGCCGTCGCCACTCACGATCTGACGCCCGAGATCGTCGGCCTTGCCGGCTTTGCGAGGCATGTCTCGGAGGCCCCGGAAACGGCTTCGGGCGCGATTGCGAGCGTGGCGCAGCGGATCGCAATTCGGGCTGAGGCCCTGGAAACCTATTTCCACCAGATGCTGATGACGCTGGGCGGCTGGGCGCAATATGCCCGCTACCTTCTCTGGCAGGCGGAGCGCGGCGGCGGCGCGGACGCGACCATCACCGACTTTCTGGCGATCCGGCTGATCTGGGAAGCCGCGCTTTTCGAGCGATATGAGGATCAGATTGGCGTTCGGTGGAAGGCGGTCGTCGCCGCGCATGGGTCGCCTGTCACGCCGACCGCCGACCACGTCTTGGACGCGATCCTGCAGGAAGCGGCGGAACGCGCAGCGCAACGCGCACTGGCGCAAACGCTCGCGGCGCCGGCGACGGCGGCGACGGACAACCGGCCTTCGCTTCAGGCCGCGTTCTGCATCGACGTGCGCTCGGAGGTGTTTCGTCGGGCGCTGGAATCGGTAAACCCTGCTATCCAAACCCTGGGCTTCGCAGGCTTCTTTGGCCTGACAGCCTCGCATCGCCGCTTTGCGTCCGATGTCCGTGAACTCCGGTTGCCGGTGCTCGTGACTCCCGGTCTGACCACCTGTTCTGGCGGCCCCGACGACGCCGAGGCGGACCGGTCGGCGCGGTTCAAGGCGCGCGCCAAGCGGGCCTGGGGTCGGTTCAAGCTTGCGGCCGTGTCGTCCTTCGCCTTCGTGGAAGCCACCGGACCGGTCTATGCCGGCAAGCTCGTGAGCGATGCTCTGGGACTCCACGCCAAGGCCGCGCCGAACGATCCCGCGCCCCGTCTCGATCCCGTTCTCGATCTCGCAACGAGAACCAAGGTGGCCGGGACGGTGCTACGGGCCATGTCGCTGACGGCCAATTTCGCAAAGCTCGTGTTGCTGGCCGGACACGGCGCAAACGTGGTCAACAACCCTCACGCCAGCGGCCTTCATTGCGGGGCCTGCGGCGGCTATTCCGGGGAGGTCAATGCGCGGCTGCTGGCGGCGCTGTTGAACGACCCGGAGGTGCGCGCGGGCTTGGTTCCCCAGGGGATCGAGATCCCCGCCGACACCCTGTTCCTCGGCGCGTTGCATGACACGACGACGGACGCGGTCACGCTCTATGTGGACGATCATCCCTCCACGCCGCATCAGACCGATATCCGCCAGGCGAAGGTTTGGCTCGATGCGGCAGGCGTCGTCTCAAGGGGCGAGAGAGCTTTGCGCCTGCCAAGAGCGGCAGGCGAGAGCAGTCTCGCCAGCCGCAGCCGCGACTGGGCCGAGGTGCGGCCGGAATGGGCGTTGGCGGGCTGCAAGGCGTTCATCGCAGCGCCGCGTCGGCGCACGGCGGGCAAGACCCTCGAAGGCCGCGCCTTCCTTCATGACTATGACTGGAAGATCGACCGGGATTTTGGTGTTCTGGAGTTGATCCTGACCGCGCCCGTGGTCGTGGCGAGCTGGATCAGCCTGCAATATTACGGATCGACCGTGGCGCCCAAGATCTTCGGCGGCGGAAATAAGCTCCTGCACAACGTCACCGGCGGCATAGGGGTCGTTGAGGGGAACGGCGGCGTCATGCGCGCGGGTCTGCCCTGGCAATCGGTCCATGACGGCGAGCGCTACGTCCATGAGCCGCTTCGCTTGTCTGTCTGCATCGAAGCGCCCCGTGAAGCGATGACCGAAATCCTCAAGCGGCGTGAGAGTGTCCGCGCGCTGTTCGACAATCGCTGGCTGCACCTCTTCGCCCTTGATGAGACGGGGCGGATGACCTGGCGCTACGCGGGCGATCTTCAGTGGACCGCGATGAGCGCGGCTTCGGACCCCGCGGTCCCTCTGAAGATGGCGGTCTGAGCCGTGCCTCACTGACGAATTCGAGACCCCAAATGGAAAGCTCAGCTGTGAAACTCACGGGCCCTCACCTGTCCCGGCTAGAATCGGAATCCATCTACATCCTGCGCGAGGCGGTTGCGGAAGCCCGCAATCCGGTCATGCTGTTCTCTGCGGGGAAGGATTCGACCGTAATGGCGCACCTGGCGCTGCGTTCCTTCTATCCGGCCAAGCCGCCATTCCCACTGCTGCATGTGGACTCGACCTGGGAATTCAGGTCGCTGATCGAGTTTCGCGACGACTTCGCCGCTAAGCATGGCTTCAAGCTCATCGCTTATGCGAATGAAGAAGGGCGAGCCGCAGGCGTCAATCCCTTTGACCATGGGGACCGCTACACCCTGGTCATGCGGACCGAGCCGCTCAAGACGGCGCTCGACATCGGCGGTTATGACATCATTTTCGGCGGCGCCCGGCGCGACGAGGAAAAGTCGCGCGCCAAGGAGCGCGTCGTGTCGGTCCGCGGCGCCGGTCATGGTTGGGATCCACGCCAGCAGCGGCCGGAGCTCTGGCGGCTCTACAATACCCGCCTGGGCAAGGACCAGACCACGCGGGTCTTTCCGCTCTCCAACTGGACCGAGGCGGATATCTGGGCCTACGCGCTGCTCCACAAGATCGAGCTTGCGCCGCTCTACTTCGCGGCGCCCCGCCCGGTCGTGCAGCGCGCGGGAGCCTTCATCGTCGTCGACGAGGAGAGCCGCATGCGGTTCCAGCCCGGCGACGAAATTCAGATCAAGACCGTCCGCTTCCGAACGCTCGGCTGTTGGCCTGTGACCGGCGCGGTCGAGTCCGAGGCGACCGAACTCGCCGCCGTCGTCGATGAGACCCTTCGGGCGTCGTCCTCGGAGCGCCAAGGGCGCATCAGCGATGGGGAGGATGGCGGCTCGCTCGAGCAGAAAAAGCGCGAAGGCTATTTCTGACCAGGGCGGCTGACGATCGTCCTTGTAGAAACACTGTCGCCGTGCTCGCCACGATGCACGGAAAGGAGCGCGTGATCGAACCCGTGCTTGCGCAGGGCCTCGGCCTCAGGGTTGCGCTCGCGATGGGTTGAACTCCGATCGCTTCGGCACGTTCAGCCGGGAAGTCGAGCGGACCGGCTCTCAACTTGATGCGGCCAAGGCCAAGATCGCCGCGGGGCCTGCGCCTGGGCGAAGTCGGGCGCCGATCTGCGCGTTGCCGCGCCGGGGCAAGCCAAGTAGGTCGCGACGCTCCGCTCCCTCGACTACAAGACCCGTAAACTCATCGTCCACACGTCCAAGACCAAACGCGGCAGCGATTTCGTCGCGGATCTCGAACAACTCGACCGGCTTTTCGGCCCAAAGCGCGGGCGCTGCTTCACGCCGGTCGCGCTCGTCGAGGACGATGGCCCTATTCACACCAGCAAGCTCTCGCGCGAGGCCACCGGCGCCGACCGCGATAGCTCAGAACAGATGCCTCACACCGCCCCGCGGCTGAACCGGTCGAACACCCGCCGGCGCAGATATTCCATCGCGCCATCCTTCACGCCGGCGAAAAAACCCTCGCGACGCGCCGCCGGGCGGCTGTGGCGGCCCGCGTCGTCGCAGACGAACAAGCCCCTCGCGCGCGAGGTCGCCCACATCATCGGCGCTTCCAGGCGCAGCATATCCTCGGCCTCTTGCGCCAGGAAACCCGCCTTCACTTCCGGCGCCGGCGCGAACACTTCCGGCAGCAGCGCGCCAAGTCCATGATCCTGCAACACGTCCCAACGCGAGGCCCCGCCCATAATCGGCGAGGCGAGCGCATAGACCACGCGCGCGATGCGCGATTCGCGAATCGCATAGGAGCAAAAGGCGCAGGGCTCGATGTTGGTGTAGAGCGTGCAACCATCGAGGCTCGGCCGGCCGAGCTTGGCCTGCGCGGCGACGATGGCGCAGACTTCGGCATGCCGGGTGATGTCGCCGGCCTCGCGCACGCCATTGCCATGCGCGCTGATGACCTCGCCATCGCGCGCGATGACCGAGCCAAAGGGCAGTTCCTTTCGGGCGACCGCAGCGCGTGCAAGGTCGAAACATCGCCGCATCATGCGCGCGTCGAGGGAATCCATATGCAACCGTCTCCCCGGGCGCGCCGCGACGCCCACGCCGACCCAAGACGAGTTACGGAAAAACCATTCCGCTGTCTCCTTAAATAATCTGCAAAGAGCGCGCCGGGCGTCAGATAAGCCTTAGACCCTTGAGGGAAGCATGACCCTGGCGCCCGACGATAATGTGATCGTGAACGGTGACGCCGAGCGGCGCGGCGATGGCGATGATGTCGAGCGTCATCTTGACGTCCTGAGTCGAGGGCGTCGGATCGCCCGAGGGGTGGTTGTGGACCAGAATGACGGCCGAGGCCGCCAGTTCCAGCGCCCGCTTGACCACCTCGCGCGGGTAGACCGGCGTGTGGTCCACGGTGCCGCTGCCCTGCGCCTCATCGGCGATGAGCCCGTTCTTGCGGTCGAGGAACAGCACGCGGAACTCCTCGTGATCCTCGAACGCCATCACAGTGCGGCAATAGTCGATCACCTCGCTCCAGGAGCCGAGCGAGCGGCGCTTCTTGACGAGGCCCTTGGCGAAGCGGCGCGCGCCGGCCTCGACGATCTTGAACTCCGCCGCCACCGCGTCGCTGATGCCCTCCACCTCCTTCAGCCGCGCCGGCGGGGCGGCGACGACCTCGGCGAAGGAGCCGAATTTCTTCAAAAGATCCTTGGCCAGCGGCTTGACGTCGCGCCGAGGAATGGCGCGAAATAGGATGAGTTCGATCAATTCGTAATCCGCCAGCGCCTCGTCGCCGGCCTCCAGGAAGCGCTTGCGCAGCCGCTCCCGATGGCCGTGATAATGCGCGGGCTCTTCGCTCACGAAAACAGCGGCGGGCGGTCGAGCCCGCCGGGCGAGAGCGTGAACACCTCGACGCCCGTCTCCGTCACCGCCACCGTATGCTCGAACTGGGCCGAGAGCGAGCGGTCGCGCGTCACCGCCGTCCAGCCGTCGGAAAGCACCTTCACCGCCGCGCCGCCGAGATTTATCATCGGCTCGATGGTGAAGAACATGCCGGGCTTCAACAGCGCGCCGTCGCCGCGCTTGCCGGCGTGCAGGATGTTGGGCTCGTCGTGGAACAGCCGGCCGAGCCCGTGGCCGCAGAAATCGCGCACCACCGAGCAGCGCTCGCTCTCCGCATAGGTCTGGATGGCGTAGCCGATGTCGCCGACATGGGCGCCGGGCTTGACCGCCGCCACGCCGCGCAACAGGCACTCGTAGGTCACCTCGATCAGGCGCTGGGCGCGCCGCGACGGCGCGCCGGCCACATACATGCGGCTGGCGTCGCCGTGCCAGCCATCCACAAGCAAGGTGACGTCGATGTTGAGAATGTCGCCGTCGCGCAACGGCTTGTCGTCGGGGATGCCGTGGCAGACGACGTGATTGATCGAGATGCAGCTCGATTTGCGATAGCCGCGATAGTTGAGCGTCGCGGGATAGGCGTTGTGGTCGCGCGCGAACTCGAAGATGAAATTGTCGAGCGCGTTGGTGGTGACGCCCGGCTTGACTAGCGGCACGAGCGCATCGAGCGCCTGCGCAGTGAGCTGGCCGGCCTTGCGCATGGGCGCGAAGGCCTCGGGGCCATGCAGCTTGATATGGCCGTTGCGGCGGCCCTGGAGAACGGAGGAATCCACGTAAGTCATGGCGCAGAGATATTCGGCCTCGGGCGGCCGTTCAATGGCTTTCGTCGCCTCCCGCCGTCGTGCTAGGGCTCGCCGCAGCCTTTTATCGCGCGAGACGCCATGTCCGACACCGTCACCGCCGCCATTCTCGTCATCGGCGACGAGATTTTGAGCGGTCGCACCAAGGATCGCAACATCGGCTATATCGCCGAACACCTCGCCCGCATCGGCGTCGATCTGCGCGAGGCGCGCGTCGTGCCTGATATCGAGGAGGAGATCGTCGCCGCGCTCAACGCGCTGCGCACGCGCTACGATTACGTCTTCACCACCGGCGGCATCGGCCCCACCCACGACGACATCACCGCCGACGCGGTCGCCAAGGCGTTCGGCGTCGGCATCGGCGAGGATGCGCGGGTCATCGCCATGATGCTCGAACGTTATCCGCCCGGAGAGCTGACCCCGGCGCGCCGGCGCATGGCGCGCATCCCCGACGGCGCCGATCTCATCGAGAACCCGGTCTCCAAGGCGCCGGGCTTCCGCATCGGCAATGTCATCGTCATGGCCGGCGTGCCGAGCGTCATGCAAGCGATGCTCGATAATGCGATTATCGGCGTCAAGGGCGGCGCGGCGATGCTGACGGCCAATGTCGATGCCGGGAGCCTGCCGGAAGGGCGCTACGGCGACGCGCTGCGAGAGATCGCCGAGGCGCGGCCGACAGTCTCGATCGGCTCCTATCCCTCCTATAACGATGGCCGCTTCCGCAACCAGATCGTCGTGCGCTCGAAGGACGCGACGGCGCTGGAAGATGCGCGCGCGGCCGTCGAGGCGATGGTCGCCAATCTCAAGGGCGACGCGGCGCCGCTCTAGCGCGTCGATTTCATGTAAATAAGGGGTTGCGAGGGCCGCCATGACCGAACGAAGCCAAAAAGCCTTTCCCGTTTCGTGGGACCAGTTTCACCGCGACGCGCGGGCGCTCGCCTGGCGGCTGGCGGGGGCCGGGCCGTTCACCGGGCTGGTGGCGATCACGCGCGGCGGGCTGGTGCCGGCGGCGATCATCGCCCGCGAACTGGATCTGCGCGTGGTCGAGACTGTCTGCGTCGCCTCCTACCACGATTACAAAAATCAGGGCGGGCTCCAGGTGCTGAAGACGATCGCCGCCGACATCGGCGACGGCGGCGGCGCCGGCATCCTGGTCATCGACGATCTCGTCGATACCGGCAAGACCGCCAAGGTGGTGCGCGAAATGCTGCCGAAGGCGCATTTCGCCACCGTCTACGCCAAGCCGCAGGGCCGGCCGCTGGTCGACACTTTCATCACCGAGGTCAGCCAGGACACCTGGATTTATTTCCCCTGGGATATGGGGCTGGCGTTTCAGCCGCCGATCGCCAAGGACGCGGCCGGCTGAGGGGCTTTCGCGGCGCCGCGCGTCATGACAAAAGCGGCGGCGTGCGGACGTGGCGAAACTGGTAGACGCAAGGGACTTAAAATCCCTCGGCCTAGGCTGTGCGGGTTCGACCCCCGCCGTCCGCACCACCCGAGCCGCAGCAGATGCCGACACGACCGGCGCGCGGCGCTATCTTTCTGAAGCCCCCACTTCGACGAAGCTCAGGAACGACGCAAGGGCGGCGATTTGCGTCGGCGAGAGGGCCGCCGCGATCCTCGGCATAGGCGTCCCCGAAAGATCGCGACCCTGGGCCCAATCCTCAAGCCTGCGCTTGAGATAAAGGAAAGAGAGGCCGCCAAGGCGCGGCAGAGCGCGCACGCCTTGCGCTTGCGGGCCGTGGCAGGCTTGGCAAGCCGGAATGTTCTCGTCGGGAACGCCATTTTCAAAAATGGCCCTGCCGTCAACGACGAGATCGCTTTCGCCGTCCTTCATCGCCTCGGGCGGCAACGCCGAAAAATAGTCGGCGAGCTTGCCCGCGGTCAACGGGTCGAGATTCGCCGTGGCGTTCCACATATATTTGACCCCGAGCGTTTCGTCGCGCTGGTGGGTCGCAAAAGCCCGAAGCTGATTGACGATATAGTCTCGCCTCTGGCCGGCCAATCGGGGCGCTTTTGAATAGCCCTGGCCGGACATCCCGTGACACCACCCGCAATTGCGAATCGCCAGCTCATCGGCCCAGATGGGTCCGGCGATGAGCAGGGCGAGGGTAAGGACCGAAATTTTCCTGAGAATGCGGCTCATGATCCAAGATCTCTCGCGCGACGAATTCACCCGGTGGACGCAACAGAACTATAAATTCATCTGAGCGCGCTGACATATTCCGCGACGGCCTGAATCTGTTTCGGCGTCAGATTCGCCACCGTCGGCCGCATGATCCAGGAAATGTCTTCACGGCCGCCTTGACCGCGCTCGCTGTTCCACAGCGAGAGGGTCTGGACCATGTACCAATAAAGCTGGCCCGCGAGGCGCGGAATTTCCCTTTGCCCCTTGGCGTCGGGGCCGTGACAAGCCGAACAGGCGGGAACATTCTGGTCCGGCAATCCGTGGGCGAAGATCTCCCGGCCCAAGGCGGCCTCGCCGGAGGGCGCGCCGCCAAACGGCGGCGGATTCAAGGCGCTCATGCGCTTGGCCAGAGCCGGGAACATGCTGGGCGTTATGCCGTGGGCCACATTGGCCATCACCGGGTTGCGTCTGCGCTGTTGCAAGAAAGCGAGCAACTGGTTTTCGATATATTGCGCCGGCTGCCCGGCGAGGCGCGGCATGACGTAGAAGCCGCGAAAGCCTTGCGCGGACGGGCCATGACACGTCGTGCAATATTCGAACTTCGCCTCCGCGCCGCGCGCCGCGTGGACGTACTTCTCGCCCGCGTCCGCGCTCAGCGTTGCCGCCGTCAGGAAGGACGCCAACGCCGCTTGCAACGCCACGCGCCAATGTGCAGCTCTCATCGCCCCCCGCCTTCCCATTCTCTCCCCCCGCGGCTTTCGCTCACCGGCGGCGAACATTTGCAATTTCACGAACTTCCCTCTCCGCGCGCCCCCCGCGTGGCGCGTGGAAAGTGTGAGATCGCACCCCCAAAAAACGCGATTCGCCCGTCGTGAGCGATTTGCGGTAACTGAGCGATAGGACATAACCTAGTTTCGCCGCGCCTTGATCCAGCGCAATTCCAAGCCGAACCAAAATGCTGTTCTGCCGCCGCGAAGGTCACGAGGGGTGGCGGCCGTGGGGAACAGCAGGCCAGATTCCCCGCGTCCTCGCGGGATTTGCGGCGTCGGCGAGCGTTCGTCGCCGGCGAATCGGTTGGGCGACCCCTCCGATGCCGGCGTGAAGACATCGAGGAGGAAGATCGTGCATATTGCGAAGGTTCTTGCGCCGACGGCGCTGCTGCTCGCCGTATTTTTCGTCGCCGGGGCCAACGCTGACGAGGCCAAGCCGCCAGCAGAGGCCAAGCCGCCCGCAGCGGCCCCGCCCGCATCCGTTCCGACAAAGGAATTCCAAGCCAAGGCGACTTATTGTCAGACCTGTCATGGATTGTCGGCCCGAGGCTTCATCGGGACCAATCCGATGCCCCGGCTCGCCGGCCAGCAGCCCGCCTACATCAAGAATCAATTACAGGCCTTCATCGACCACGCCCGGCTGAACCCCGTCATGGGCAATGTGGCCCACGTCCTCAGCCCGGCGATGGTGGAGGCGCTGTCCAAGCATTTCCAGGCCCTCGACCCGCCTCCCTATGGCGGCGCGCCCAAGGATCTCGTGGATGCGGGACAAAAGATTTTCCATGAAGGCGTCCCCAGCGCCGACATTCCCGCCTGCGAGACGTGCCACGGCGCGGACGGCCACGGCAAGGACGACTTTCCCCGCCTGGCCGGCCAGCTCTACCCTTATGTCATCAACGAGTTGACGAACTGGGCCAAGCTGCGCGGGCAAGACCCGAACAAGCCGGACAATTCGGCGATCATGGCCCCCTATGCCGAAAAGCTGAGCAAGGACCAGATCGCGGCGGTGGCGGCCTATGTGAGCTATCTCAAGTGAGCGGAGCCGGGAGCTAGGGCCGTCCAAGCCGCAGGGTCCTGCGCCGACTTGCCAACTTTCCCCGGCCCGTGTTTCAACCGGAATCATAACACGCCGGAGGAAGCCCTTGCCCTATCCCGCCATGCCGCTCGCCGAGGCGCACGCGAAGCTTACCGCGCCAGGGGCGCGATTCGAGATCGGCTACGCGGAAATCCGGGGCGAGCGACAAAAAGTCTGGAAAAACGCCCCGCCGACTTTGCGCGAGGTGTTCCTCCTCGGCCGCAGCTTCGCCGACAAGACCTTCCTCGTCCACGAGGGCGAGCGCGCGACCTTCGAGGCCTTCGCGCGCGCCGCGATCGTGTTCGCGCATGAACTGCAAGCGGCGGGCGTCGGCAAGGGCGACCGCGTCGCCATCGGCATGCGCAACCTGCCGGAATGGCCGGCGGCGTTCTTCGGCGCCATCCTCGTCGGCGCCATCGCCGTGCCGCTCAACGCCTGGAGCACGGGGCCGGAGCTGGAATATATGCTCACCGATTCCGGCGCGCGCCTCGCGGTGCTGGACGCCGAGCGGTTCGAGCGGCTGAAGCCGCATCTCGACGCCTGTCCGGCCCTGCGCCTCGTGCTCGTCAGCCGCGCCGGCGCGCTCGATCATCCCAAGGCCGAGAGCTGGCAGGCGCTGATCGGCGCGACGGCGGACTGGGCGAACCTGCCGGCGCTCGACGTTCCGAAGGTCGATCTCGCCCCCGAAGACGACGCGACAATCTTCTACACCTCCGGCACGACTGGAAAGCCGAAAGGCGCGTTGGGCACGCATCGCAACGTCTGCTCGACGCTGTTCGCCCGGCCCTATGGCATGGCGGTCGCGGCGCTCCGGCGCGGCGAGGAGCCGCCGGCGCCTGACGCGCAGGCGCCGCAGAAATCGACGCTGCTGTCGGTGCCCTATTTCCACGTCACCGGCTGCATGTCGACGCTGATCCCCTGCCTGGCGGCCGGCATGAAGCTCGCCACCATGCGGCGCTGGGACGCCGGCGAGGCGCTGAAGCTGATCGAGCGCGAGCGCCTCAACGGCTGCGGCGGCGTGCCGACCATCGCCTGGCAACTCATCGAGCATCCCGATTTCGCCAAATACGACACGTCGTCGCTGGAGGGCTTCTCCTACGGCGGCGCGCCGGCGGCGGCCGACCTCGTGCGGCGGCTGAAGGGCGCCGTGCCCGCCTCGCAACTCGCCACCGCCTGGGGCATGACCGAGACCTCGGCGCCCTTCACGATCGTCATCGGCGAGGATTACGAGACGCGCCCGACGACCTGCGGCTTCGCCATGCCGGTCGGCGACATGCGCACCGTCGGCCCCGACGGGCAGGACATGCCGCCGGGCGAGGCCGGCGAGCTTTGGGTGCGCGGGCCGATGGTGGTCAAGGGCTATTGGGGCAACCCAGAGGCGACGCAGGCCACCTTCGGCGGCGGCTGGCTGCGCACCGGCGACATCGCCAAGCTCGACGAGGAAGGTTTTTGCTACATCGTCGACCGCGCCAAGGACATGCTGATTCGCGGCGGCGAGAACATCTATTGCGTCGAGGTCGAGAACGCGCTTGCCGCGCACCCCTCGGTTGTCGATGCGGCGGTGGTCGGGCGCCCGCACATCGAGTTGGGCGAGGAGCCGGTGGCGGTGGTGACGATCAAGCCCGGCGCGGAACTGACCGAGGAGGCGCTGCGCGCCTTCGCG
>JAJYDD010000040.1 GCA_021777795.1 Pseudomonadota bacterium
CATGGATTTCAGGGGCGTTGGAAGGAACGAGCGTGGTCGCCCAGGCGGGCGGGCGCAGCGGCGGCGGGGTGGCGACCGGGGATCGGGGCGGCGACAGCATGCCGGGAGCCTAATACGCGGCGGCGGTTTCAACCAGCAAAAAGGCGACGAACCGCCGCGCCCGTCGCTGCGATTCTACGTCCGATAATGTTGCATTATCGGACATCTGGCGCCATATCGTAAGAAATGCCCATGTCGCTGGCCTTAGATGGCTGGAAAACGCCGCCGGGCGTCGATTTTCGCATTTTTTTGAGCCGAGATCGATGGAATCGGGCCTCAGTTGGCTGGACTCTTGCCCCCGGCTCGCTGGACTCCGGCCCAGCAATCGTCCGCACGATGAGTGACGACGGCGCGGGCGATTCACAATGTCGGATGGCCGGAATTGCTGAGACTCAACGCCTTGGCCCCTGTTTTGGAGCGGGGTTCGTGAGATTCCGAGTCGGGGTTCCTGAGACAGGTCGGAGCGGAATTGATGAGACTCGCGCCGGAGTTCTTGAGACTGGCCGACGTGCGAAGCCCTCTGGCGCCGCCCCTCTCGCGCGTGTGCCCGCTTTCTCCGCCTCAAGGGCGTGAAACCGGGCATGGATCCGTCGCCGGAGCCCGGCCGGCCAGGCTTCAAGCGCCGCGCGCAGGCGCTCGCGCCCCTCTTCGTCGCCAGCCGCGAGCGCCGTCGTCGCATAGTCGACGGGCGCGAGGGTCAGCCGGGCGAGAGCGGCCGCCAGCGCGAAATTCTGCAACAGCGAGCCGTCCGCGAGCCCTTGAAAGCCGGCCCGCACGGGCTTGGCAAGTGGCGGCGCGATCCGGTCGTATTCGGGCACGACGGCCAAGAGCGCCTGGCGAGCGATCGGAAACTCGAGGAAGCCTCGATAAGCCCGACGCGCCTCGAGCGACAGGCGCGGCTGCTCGTGCAACTGGGGCGGCGACGGCCGCCGGTGCGGCGCGGTCGCGAACGCCAGGAGATCGGGAACCGACGGCGTGGCGTCATCCCGCCCGGCCGCCCAGTCGCCAAGGCGCCGCGCGCCCGCCCGAGCGAGCGGATCGAGCTGCCTGAACGCGACCGCGCCGAACCGGGTCTCGATCGCCTCGCCGACGAGCGGCCGGCGACGCAGGCCATGAACGGCGCACCAGAAGCCCCAGGGCAAGGCGGCGTCCCTGCGTCTGATCGCCGGATTGTCGGCGCAGAGCGGGCAGATCCCGCGATCGCCGCAGGCGATCATGCCGTGCGCCGGCGCGGCGATTTCGCCAAACGTCATCGCCTCGATCGCTTCAGGACTGACGCCCGTCCGCTCGGCCAGCAAAGCCCCCTCCCCCGCCCCGAGGCCCTTTTCGAGGGCGAAGGGATCGGCCCGAACAAGGCCGCAATGGGCGAGCAGCGCAGCGACCGGCAAGCGGTAAATGGCGGCGATCCGCGCCAGCCACGAGCTGAGGCGTTCGTCGGTCTCGGGTCGCGGCGCGACCGGCAGCAGGCGCGCCAGCGCGAGCTCGGTCAAACCGGTTCTCCGATCAGCGCCAAAGCCCCCCGTTTGCCTTCGATAGCGGCGCCGTCGATCCGCTCTTCGCCGCTCACGATCGCAGCGACCGCAAGCCGGGTGACGACGGCGAAAATCAGGGCGGTGACGCCGCCGGTCGCCTCGACGAGCCGCTGACGGGCGAGATCGCCGAAGACGCTTTCGCGCCGCAGCGGCAGCGAGCGCATTAGGCTGCCGATCAGGCCGGCGAAATCGTCGTCGTCGCGCCAGGGCGACAAGGCGAAGGCCTCGAAGCGCCGGACGAGCTGGTCGTCGGCGCGCAACGCGTTGCGCGCCGACTGCGTGCCGACGCAGACGAGCGGGATTCGCAATTCGTTGCTGAGAAAGCGCAGCATGTTCAGAAACCGCGCCTGCTCGCGCACCGTGCCGGCCTGAAGGCTATGGACCTCGTCGATGACCAGCAGGCCCGGCTTCATCTCGCCGAGCAGGCGCAGCGCCGCGCTTTCGAGCAGGCCGAGCGTCGGGCGCGGCGGCTCCGGCGCGCCGATCGCCGCCAGAAGGCGCTTGTAGAAGCGCGCCTCGTCCGGTCCGGAAACCATTTGCACGACGACCACCGGGATGCGCTTGAGGCCATTCGCGGCGTCGTAATAGCCGGCATGATCGCGAGAGAACTTCTCGACGATCATCGTCTTGCCCATGCCGCTCGCGCCGACGATCAAAAGATTGGGCATGCGGGCGCGCGGCGGGAAGGCGATCAGTTCCTCGAGCTTGGTCAGCGCCTCGCGGGCGAGCGGATAATCGACCCAGCGATCGGCGCGAATGCGGCGAACGCGTTCTTCGGCCCCGAGCGCCGCGATCGGGCGGACGGCGGGAAACAGATGGTCGAACTCATCGCTCATCCCATTCCTCCACCTCGAAATAAGGCAACGGCCGCGGCGGGTCGGAGCCCGGTTCTCGCGCCACCGGCGTCACATCGATCATCGCGGGCGGCGCAAGAGGGGCGCGCCGCGCCAATTGGCGGCGGGCCGCTTTGGTCGCCGCCCCGGCCGCGTCGACCAGCGCGCGCTGGACAAGAATGGTGGAAAAAATCAGCTCTTCGTCGACCGCCCGACGCCCGGCCTCGCGCAGCTCGGCCACGGCGGCGCGATGCTCCCAGAGCGTGATCGCGGGGCGAGTCACGTCCGCCGGTCGAGCCTCAACATAGCCGTCGTCAACTCTCACGAAGAGCCTCGAAAGATCGCGGGGGTCGTACTTGATCGTGACCTTTTCGCCCTGCCCCATCAGCCGCCTGAGTTCGTCCGACCAGTATCGGATGTTGAAGAGATGCAGCCCATCGCGCTGCAGCACGCGTCGCTCAGCCGGAAGGAAATCCATCAGGAAACGTCGTGGGTCCGTCGGCGTCCGCGCGGGCGCGGCAGCGATGCCGGCCACCCAGACCGCGTTCGGCGGCGCGCAGAGAGACCGGTGAACCCGCGCGTGATAAACGCCGACGATCTCGAGCGCGAGCCAGGCCTCCAACTCTCTGAGCGTCATGGTCGCCGTGGCCTCGGGATCAAGGTCGCCGCGTTCGCGCAGGTTCGAGAAATGCGAACCTGGAAGGAGATGGACTTCGCCCATCATCGTGCCGATCAACCGCTCGATATGCCCGCCGAACCGCGGCGTTCCCGGCGGCCGGTAGGTCAGATCGACGCCGTGCTCGGCGCAAGCCCGTTCGAACGCCAAAGCATGGAACTCGGCGCCGTTGTCAACGTGAATGACGCGCGGAATCCCACGCGCCGGCCACTCGGCGGCAATGTCCCGAGCAGCCAGCCAGCCGCTCTTGTCCATCACGGCGTGGGTCAAACACAGCGCCACGGACGTCAGGCAAGGCGGCTCGAGAGACAGGTGAAATCCCATCGCCATGCGCGTGGAGACGTCGATCGCCAGGGTCAACGTCGGACGGCCGATCGGCTTGCGGCTAGCCGGATCGACAACGGTGACATCCACCTTCGTGTGGTCAATCTGCACAATGTCCAGCGGCGCATCGGCTCGCAATGTCCCCGGCGTCGCAAGAAAGACCGGATCAGACTTTCCTTTTCCCTCCCGCCGACGCAACAGCTCCGCCTGGTCTTGCAGAGCCAGCCAACGACCAAGCCGGCGGATCGACGGCGGCTTGAGACCCGCTCGTCGACAATCGGCGCCGATCTCGCGCCATAGGCGGGTCCGCGTCGGACGCCGCCGCGTCGCGTAGAAATCCTGAAAGTGGCGCTCGACGACCGCCAGAACCTCGGGCGTAAGCGGCTCCATGCCCCGCTGCGGACCAGGCCGCCGCGGCAGCAGGGCGCTGGTCCGGCCCGTCTCACGATATCGCTTCAGCCAGCGAAACAGCGTCGCCCGGCTGACGTCAAGGGCCGCGCAAGCCGTCCGGAGCTCCGCCTCCGATGGCCGCTCGGGCAGCTTAACCAGGACCGCAGCCCGACGCTCGGCCGCTGCCCAAACCTCCCGATCGGCGCGCTCATGGTCCATCGACAAGTCCGCCGTTTCACTGCAAGCTGGTCGCAGCATTCACGAATCAATTGTCCCACTAATCTCAATAACCCCGAATCTGTCTCACAATTGTGACGGCGGTAAACTATTGAAACTCCATGGATCCGAATCTCAAGAACTCCGATGCGCCGACAGAGGGCGAACCGACGGCTGTAGGGCTCGCCGCGCGCGACGCCGCCGCGGAAGTCGAGCATGGGCGCCGTCCGGCGCCTCGCGAAGGCCTTGCCAAAGTGCGCGATGCGCCGCCGCGTCGCGCGAAGGCCGGAGCGCGATGCACGCTCGGCCGATCCGATCATCGGCTAGGACGGAAATGGCGCGCCAAAATGATAATCGTCAATACGTCGGACGCCATGGGGGCCGGCTGGGTGTCCGATTCCGGCCGTTCGCCCCGCCATAGCCGCGCCGGCGTTTCCCGGCGACGGCCCTCGTGCGCGACGGGAAGCCGGCTAGAAATCCCAGGGCGAAACGAGATCGAGCCCGGTCTGCCGGAAATCCGCCAGGTTGCGCGTCGCCAGTTTCCCGGCGTTGACCCGCGCGATGGCGGCGATCATGCCGTCGGGGATCGACATCGGCCGGCCGGATCGGGAGGCTTCCCCCATCATCGCGCCGTAAACGAGCGCGGCCGGTTCCGTAAAGGCGAAAATCCGATCGGCGAACCGTTTGCGCCATTGCTCGAGACCGCCTGCCAGTCGCGCTGCACGCTGGTCAGGGCGAATCTTTTCGACGCCATAAGCGATCTCGGCGATCGCGACCGTCGAAAGCGCCAGGTCGACGTCGAACCGCCGAAGCCAAGCGAGCACGCCAGGATCCGGCGCCTTTTTCAGGGTCTCCGAAATCACATTGGTGTCGAGAAAAATCACAGATCGAGACCCGAATGCGCTCGCCGGTGATCCGCGATCTGCGCCTCGAGATCGGCGTCCTCGCCCCAGGACGCGCACAGCCGTGCGTAGAACGCATCGGCGGGTTCCCGACCCGTTTCGCGCTGTTCGTAAGCGGCGAGCGCGCGCTCGACGACCTCCGCGATCGAACGGCGTTCGCGCCGCGCCAGACGGTGGGCAAGGTCGCGCGCGCGGGCGCTGCGGACGGACAGTTGCGGTTCAGCCATGACGAACTCCTGGGGCTAACCTTAGCCGAAAGGACAGACGCCATCAAGCCAGCTAAAGACATCGTGATGGCATTTCCATCCCGACAGTTCTTCATACCGGCGAAGATTCCCCGGTCGAGCAGCTCATGACGACCGCATCCAAGACGGCGGATATCGACGACCTCGCCAGAGTCCCGACTGCGCAGCCGAACGCTCCATCGCCGACCGTTCCCATGCATCTTGAAGGCCTCGCCGGGACCGCGCGCGACTACGCCAAAGCCGCCGCTTCCGAAAACACCCGCAGGGCCTACGCTTCCGACTGGCGCCACTACACCGGCTGGGCGCGCCGTCACGGCCTGGCCGCCCTGCCCCCGGACGCGCAGACGATCGGCCTCTATGTCGCCGCCTGCGCCTCCGGCGCGACATCCGGCAAGCCCGCCTCCGTCGCCACCCTTGAGCGCCGGCTGTCGGCGCTGATGTGGAATTTCGCGCAACGCGGCGAAACCTTCGACCGCACCGACCGCCATGTCGCCACTGTGCTGGCGGGCGTGCGGCGCACGCAAGGCCGGCCGCCGGAGCAGAAGGAAGCGGTGCTGCCGGAAGACCTCATCAAAATGATCGCCACCCTCGATCTCGGCGACCTGCGCGGCCTGCGCGACCGCGCCCTCCTGCTGATCGGCTTCGCCGGCGGGCTGCGCCGTTCCGAGATCGTCGGCCTCGCCTGCCACCCCGAGGACGCGCTCGGCGGCGGCTGGATCGAAATTTTCCCCGACGGCCTCTTGTTGACCCTGCGCGGCAAGACCGGCTGGCGCGAGGTGGAGATCGGGCGCGGCTCGTCGGACGCCACCTGCCCGGTCGCCGCGCTGGAGGCGTGGCTGAAGTTCGCGCGCATTGAGCGCGGGCCGATTTTTCGCCGCGTCGTCGGCGGAAAAGTTGGAGCCGAAGGGCTGAACGACAAGCATGTGGCCCGCCTCGTCAAACGCACCGCTGTGGCCGCCGGGGTGCGCGGCGACTTAAGCGAGGGCGAACGGGCGCGCAAATTCTCCGGCCACTCGTTGCGCGCCGGCCTGGCCTCCTCGGCCGAAGTTGACGAACGATACGTGCAAAAGCAGCTCGGCCACGCCTCGGCCGAAATGACCCGCCGCTACCAGCGCCGGCGCGACCGCTTTCGCATCAATCTCACCAAGGCGGCGGGGCTGTAATCCCCAGAGGCCGGCGGACTCTCGAAGGTTTTCCTGCCTGCCGGCGGTGAATGGGTCGATGGGAAAGAGGCAGCGCTTCACGCCTAGGCGCATAAAGTTGAAATCGTTGTCTAAATTCCTTATTCCTTATCGATAATCCCCTCTTATCGATAGCGATGGACGCGAGCGTGAAAATCGACGAATGTCGCTCGGCAAAGCCCACCGCACGCCCTTTTTTGCCTTCCCGTCGATGAAATCGCCCCCATGACCGACCCCCTGCCCTTCTCCACCCGCGATCCCGAAAGCCGCCGCGCCCTGCAGCTCGACGCCCTCGCCGCCATCCTGCCGATGGATCGACGCGACCAACTGGCGAAGATCCTCACCAACGACGACGTCGCGACCCTAAAACATCTCGCGAAGGAGGGGATGGGGGAGAATTCGCTGCGCGCCCTCGCCTCCGACCTCGCCTATCTCGAAGCCTGGGCGCTCGCGGCGACCGGCGCCGCCCTGCCCTGGCCTGCCCCGGAGGGGCTGGCGCTGAAATTCGTGGCCCACCACCTCTGGGACCCGGTCCAGCGCGAGGCCGATCCCGCCCACGGCATGCCCGCTGAGGTCGCGGCGGCGTTGGCGGCTGCCGGCGTCTTGCGCCTCGACGGCCCGCACGCGCCCGCAACCGTCCGGCGGCGCCTCGCCAGCTGGAGCACGCTGCACCGCTGGCGCGGCCAGCTCGGCCCGTTCGCCGCCCCGGGTTTGCGCACCGCCATCCGCCTCGCCGTGCGCGCCAGCGCCCGGCCGCGCCGACGCAAAAGCCGTCGCGCCGTCACCCGCGACATTCTCGACCTTTTGCTCGCCGTCTGCGCGACCGACCGGCTCGCCGATTGCCGCGACCGCGCGCTGCTGCTCGTCGCCTTCGCCTCCGGCGGGCGCCGCCGCTCCGAAATCGCCGGCTTGCGCGTCGAACAAGTTTCCGACGAAGAGCCAGTCGCGTTCGACCCCGCTGACCCCGGCTCGCCGCGCCTGCCCTGCCTCGCCATCCATCTCGGCCGCACCAAGACGCAAGGCGCCGACGATGACGCCCGCGCGCTGCTGATCGGTCCGCCGGTCGAGGCGCTAAAACTCTGGCTCGAGCGCGCCGACATCGCCAAGGGGCCGGTCTTTCGCGCCATCGACCGCTGGGGCGCGCTCGAACAGCGGGCGATCACCCCGCAGGCGGTCAATCTGATCGTCAAGCGGCGCTGCGCGATGGCGGGTTTGGATCCGGGGGAATTCAGCGCGCATGGCCTGCGCTCAGGTTATCTGACCGAGGCCGCGCGCGCGGGCGTGCCGCTGCCCGAGGCGATGCAGCAGTCGCAACACCGCTCGGTCCAGCAAGCCGCGAGCTATTACAACGACGTCGAACGCCGGCGCGGCAAGGGCGCGCGGCTCGCCCTCTGACGGGGGGCGTGAAATCGGGTTCGGTTCGCTCCGCCGCACCGAAAAGACCTGAATCCGCGAAAGCGTCCTCGTTGTCGACTTCGGGGCGGTGGGAGAACCTCCGAAAAGCTGCGCCGTCTATCCTGACCGCCGCTGCTTTTCGTGGCTGCCCGCCCTTGGCGTCATTGACGCGCACCGTCGCCGCCTTGGTTGGCGACTTCGCCCACCCCGCATTTCGACACGACGCGCAGGGCTCGCCGACAAACGAATTCGCCACCGAGGGTTCCTCCTACGCTCGTTTCTTCTCCCGCTTGCGCGCCGAAATCAGCGCCATCAGCATCGGTCCGATGGTGAATTCTCCCGCTGCCGCCTTGCGCGTGAGTTCGCGCAAATAGCCCCCGGCGCTGGTGACCGCTGTCGCCTTTTGCAGGATCGCCGCGACGACGATGGCAGCGGGGATTTCCCCCATCGCCGATTGCGCCTCAGCCCACGCGCTGGCGCTGATCCCGAGCATCGAGCGCACCATGGCGGCGACGACCAGAAAATCGCGCCAATTGGAAATTCCGTTCTTGGCGTAATCCCCAATATCCGGGCAAGCTTCCAGGACCATCCCTAACGGAAAATCCTGTTGTGGCGACCTCACAGCTTCGGAATGAGCCTCGGACTTTGCCCCCTGCCTTTCTCGAAAGGCCGGTTCAAGAGCAACTGGGTTATTTGGGTTTGAATTCTGTATGTGACGCTCAATTTGAGACTCATTGGCGTCCATTTTTGTGTTTTTAACGTGCGTTTCCAAAAGGCTGAGGATTTCCTCGGTGAGCAGGGTCAGTTCCTCAGCGATCGGCTCCAACTCTTGCAGGGTTCCTGAGCGCGGAATGCGGGCCATGATCGCACGATAGAGGCCATGGATGTCCGCCCAGGACGAAATCCCTTGCCCTGCCCCACCATTCTTGCTCAGAATGCCGCCAACGGGGACGGCTTCGTCGATGCCGGTCGCGATCATTTTTGCGATGTCGCGCCGGCACAAGGTGATGCGTTCCCGCGCGAGTCGCAGAACCCGTTCCTCGGCCCGGACCTCTTCGGCCCAAGCTTCGAACTCCTCTGCGCGAGCAACAAGCGGACCGAGATCGAAACCGAACGCCATTTCGATCGCCCCGCCCTGCCCTTTCCGGGCGAAACGCTTGCCGTTTGGGCTATCGCGCCGAAGGATAAGGCCGCAATCGACCAACGCGGACAGATGTCGCCGCAAGGTCGCCGGCGCCATGCCGTGCGCGCGCAAGGCGAGTTGCTGATTGGAAGGGAACACGATCAGCCCTTCCCCGCTCAACATCGTTTCGGGATGGAAACTCAGCAGCGCATCGAGCACGGCCAGCGCCCGTTCGGAAACCCCAACGCGCGCCTTGGCGGCGCAGATCGCGCGAAACAGATGCCATTTGTGCACGACCTTTTCGGGAGCCCGCGTCTTTGCGATCGCCTGATTTGCCACATGGGCAAGCGTTAGCGACCGCCGCCCGAAGGGCGTCGTGGTGAGGTGAGTGTTCATGGGGTGCCTCAATGAGGCAAAAGAATTCCGCCCGCCGAAATGGCGTCGATTTTCCGTCGACTGGTCTTGACGGCGATTCGCGAAAGTGAGATTCTCAGAGTGCGACCAACTGAGAAGGGCTTCCGGAACGCAGTTTCGGGGGCCTTTTTCTTTTGCGTATCATCCTTTCCTGTTAGAGGGCGAAAGCGACTTCGCCAGCTCATCCCTGAGCTCAGCGAGCAGCTCCAGCGCGCGCGGCGCCAGATCGGGCTGACGCTTGAGGTCGAGCGTCAGAATGATGGTATCTACGCCGGTCTTCAGCGTGCCAAACGGCTTACCGTCAGCTGCCTTCCAGGACGCGGCCTTGGCCCGAGTGACCGCTGCCGGCGCCTGCAGCGCGAGCAGCGCCGTCTGAAAGCGCAAATCCGACGGTGATGAGCCGGCCCTGTCCGCGGACAGGGTTTTGTTGGCTGCGACACCCGGCTCTTTCCTGTCCGCGGACAGGGCTGCCGTCAGCTTCGCCGCCGCGCCATCCGTCTGTCGGAACGCCTCCGCTAGCTCCAGCCATCGCCGCCGCCCGACCTTGGGCGCGCGTCCGATCATTTTGACGACGTCGTCAGGCAGCACTTTAGTAACGGCACGCATGTGAGTGAGCTGAGCATCGTCCACGCCCAGCGCGGCGTAGATATCACGTGCCTTAACCTTTTGCGCATCCATCCGTGCTGCGAATAGCGCCCGCTCGATCCAGGTCAGATCCTGCCGGGCGGAATTTTCCAGCCCTTGCGTCACCGCGAGCTCGGCATCGGAGAGCGCGGTGACGATCGCCTTGAGCGGTTGACCCAGCTCCGCCGCCGCCCGCCATCGGCGGTGGCCATAGGCCAGCTGGTATCGTCCCGGCGAAGAAGGATGTGGGCGGACCTGAACCGGGATCTTCTGACCCTCGGCGGCAATGGTGGCGCGGAAGGCGTCGAAATCGGCGGATAGATCGTCGGGCAGACGGTCAGGGTAGGGTGAGGGGTCTATCAGCTTTGGGTCGAGGTCGATGACGCTTCGGTTAACAACATTGTCGAGCGCCTGTGCCAGTTTTCCTACGGCGGGCGACAACCGCACGCCCGGATCGCTTCCCGTGAGCGGCGAAGGGGGTGGCTGGTTTTCAAGGACCGCACGAGGCGCGAGCACAGAAGCAAAAATGTTCTTGCGGGTCATGTCGGGCGTCCCCACGCCTTGCGAATTAGGGCGTCAATTTCACCATTGACGTTTTCAATCGATTCCATGGCGCGGTCATAGGTTGAACGAATGAACTGGCTGCGCGAGACTTCAAAAAGGGTTTGGTTGGTGAGGCCGGCATCCGAGATGGCCGTTGATTTCAGCGTCGGATGAATGAGAATCCGTTCGCCGAACATCGAGCGCAGCAGCGTCAACATCTGCGTCTGCGGCCCGTCGCCCGGCTCGAAACGGGTGATGAGATAGCGCATCCAGTCGTATGACGATTCGACGCCCCCCGACGCACCGGCGATCACGTCCAGTAGGTCGCCGAGCATCAGCATGAACTGGCCCAGACTCGCCACGTCTAACATCTGCGGATGCACCGTCACCAATACAGAAGTTGCGGCAACGAGGGCGGAAATTGAGAGATAGCCGAGCTGCGGCGGGCAATCGATCACGACGACATCGTAGTCGCCTTCGATTTCTCTCAGCGCATGGGCGGCGCGGCTGAAAACCTGGTTCGACCCTTGCGCGCGCATGAGCGCGTGCGGCGTCTCGAATTCATATTCCATAAGTTCGAGCGCGGCGGGCACCAAATCGAGACCCGGCATATAGGTGGTCTTGACGATGCTTCGCATAGGGACTTGCTCTCCGCTGTGGCGAATAGCTCCAAAGAAGCTGCCGCCGGCGGGAACGTCGATCTCCGGGCGAAGGCCGAACAGCCCCGTCAAGCTCGCCTGCGGGTCGAGATCGACCGCTAGCACTCGATAGCCGCGCAAGGCCAAGTATTGTGCGAGATGGGCCGTCGTCGTTGTCTTGCCCGAACCGCCCTTGAAGTTCATTACGGCGATCACCTGCAAGGGCTCGCCCGGTTTCCTTCCGGGCAGGTATTTACCGACACTGCGCGGCTTGGCGTCGAGGGCCTTTCGGATTGCCGCCAAATCTTCAAGTGCATATTGCCGCCGCTCCCCGACGGAGGCGGGCGGCATGAGTTGGCGCAGATAAGCTTCCGTCACACCCAAAATGCGCGCGGTCTCGCCTGGCGTTAGGCGCCGAAAGGTCTTGGCCGCTTCAGGCGGGAAACTCGCGAGGCGGTGCTGGGCCAGTCTATCGATGATGCCATTAGCGTCGCTGCGGACGAGAGCGCGCAGCGACGGCACGGCGCTTGGCACTGGCGTCGTTGTCTCGCTATGGATGTCTGAATTCAACGCCATTTTCGGTTCTGGGCTCAAGTTCGGAAAAAGTCGCAACTCACCCTGCGTTGGATGCATCGATTCCCGATTCGGCGCAACAAATTTAAAGTTAACGAAATCCTAACTTCGATTTTTGCGACTCACGTTTGCCCGCCCGACGGCACAGAATACGCCATCCAAGATCGTGTCCTTCGTTGGACAGGTTCACTACGAGATCATCGCTATATAACAGAGGAGGCTTGGAAGCCGCTCGAGGCGGTCGCAAGAATGGTGAAATCATCCCGCCAGCCTCTGTTGCCCACGTCTTCGTCACGATGGACAAATTGTGATCTTCGTACTACCTATTGCGCAAATATGTAGTACGAAGGCATCAAATGCCGACACCCCATAACCCGTCCGCCGCCGTTCGACAAGCGTTGCGAAAGCTTGGAACGGACATTCGTGACGCCCGGCGCCGGCGGCGGTTGCCAATGGTGGTGATCGCTGAGCGCGCCTTCACCTCGCGTTCGACTTTGCAAAGGGTCGAAGCCGGGGACAGCACCGTCAGCGTAGGCATCTACGCCGCTGTGTTGCAGGCGCTCGGCCTGCTCGACGGCCTTGGCAAACTTGCCGACATCGGCGACGACCCCGTCGGACAGGCGTTAGCCAGCGCCGGCCTTCCCAAACATGTCCACCTCAGGCGATCGGCCAGGGCGCCCCGCGATGGCTGATTTCCAGGTCCATATCGATTTAGACGGCAGTACGCGCTCCATCGGACTGGCGAGAAGCAATCGCGTCCGAGGCGCGGAGACCATTCTTTTTGAATACGATGTTTCATGGCTGGCGGCCCCGCAGCGGTTCTCCCTGGAGCCCGCTCTTGCTCTAACGCGCGGGACGTTCGCGCCCCCCGTCGGCCTGGCGACCTTCGGGTCTATCGGCGACTCGGCGCCAGATAGCTGGGGCCGCCATCTCATGCAGCGCAATGAACGCCGTCTCGCAGACCGCGAAGCCCGCGCCGTTCGCACACTTGCGGAAAGCGACTACCTGCTCGGCGTCGCTGACGAGACCAGGCTTGGCGCGCTTCGATTCCGCCGGATTGGCGAAAAGATATTCCAGGCCCCGATCCGCAGCGGCGTACCTGCTTTAGGGTCTGTTGGGATTCAGGATTCCCATGGTTTGAAGTTCATGATTCAAGCTGGGGATGGACAGATTCGTTTTGACGGACGCCCAGTGGGCGAGGATGGAGCCGCATTGTCTGGGCAAGCCGGGCGATCCTGGTCGCAGCGGCTCCAATAATCGGCGGTTTTTGGAAGCCGTGCTCTGGATTGTCAGGACCGGAAGTCCGTGGCGGGATCTTCCGTCCGTGTTCGGCAATTGGAGCACGGTGTCGCGCTGCACTTAAACGTGAGACGCCTGGTATAACGTTTTCAATAGCTTGAACTTGCCGGTAATTTGAGACTCTGTAGTTGAATATGAGATTCAGGCTTGCATTACTGCATTTAATTTGAGAATCATCGCCCACGACGTTGGTCGAACGAGCGTGGGCGAAATGGACGATCTGCAGGGCGACGAAGTGTCGGAGAAGCGTTGGGCGGAAGCATGTCGGCGCGAAGAGGCCATACGCGATCTCATTGGTAGAAATCCCGACGGCCTGAAGGGCAGGGATGTCTCAGAATTGGCTTGGGAGCTCGGGCTCAGCCGCGCGACGACCTACCGGATGATCCGCCTGTTCCGGGCGGGCGGCACGGTGTCGTCTTTGATAGATCGAACGCGGGGTCGGCGCCACGGTTTTCGAGCGCTCGACACGGCGCGCGAAGAAATCATCCGACAAATGATCAGCAGCTTCTATCTGAAGCCGACGCGTCCGCCGTTTTCGAGACTGTGCCGCCAGGTTCAAGTGAGCTGCGAGGCGGCTGGTCTTCGGCCGCCAAACTGGCGCACGATCAAAGCCCGTGTCGAAGACGTTGATCTGCAGACGCGAGGGCGGCGGCGCGGCGAAACGGAGATCGTCAAGGCCACCACGCCGACGCCGGGCGACTATCGCGCGTCCCGCCCACTTGAAATCGTTCAAATCGATCACACAAAAGTCGACGCGTTCGTCGTCGATGAAGAGACGCGTGAACCCATCGGACGGCCCTGGTTGACCCTTGCACTCGACGTCTTCACCCGCATGGTCACCGGGTTCTATTTGACCATGGACCCGCCGTCACGACTGTCGATCAGCCTTTGCCTACTGCACGCCGTTTTCGATAAGTCGGCTTGGCTTCGCGAGCGTGAGATCGAAGAAGATTGGCCGGTGGCCGGATTGCCTGAAACGATCCACGTCGACAACGGCGCGGACTTTCGAAGCAGGGCATTCGAGCGGGCTTGCCGGGATGAAGGCGTCAAGGTCAATTGGCGACCACGTGGCGAGCCGCATTTCGGGGGGCACATCGAACGCCTGATTGGCACGCAGATGGGACCGATCCATCTCCTGCCAGGCTCGACATCCAGCAACATCCAGGAACGCCGGGAATACGATTCCAAACGGCATGCGGCGCTGACATTGCGGGAACTTGAGCGATACGTCGCCTTGGAGATAGCCGGGCAATATCACCAGATCATTCATTCGACGTTGAGGCGACCACCGCTCGCGGTTTGGAGGGAGCACGAGTCCTCGGTGACGCTCCGCCTGCCGCAAGATAGGCTGAAGTTTTGGATCTCCTTCCTGCCGGAGGACGAGCGCACGCTTCGACCCGACGGGATTCATTTGAACAACATCCGCTATTGGTCCCCCGCGTTGACCGCCGATCTGGGGCGAACCAAGGACCGACTGCTTGTCAAATACGATCCTCGCGACCTTTCGCGCATTTTCGTCCGGCGGCCTTCGGGGAACTTCGTCGAAGCACGGTATGCGGACGTGACGCTTGCGCCGATTTCACTACGGGAGGCGGTGGCCGCCAGAAAGGCCCTCAACGCGCAGGGAAAGCGCGAGGTGGACATGCGGGCGATCATCCGCACCGCCCTCGCGCAACGCGAACTCGTCGATCGTGCGACCAAGGCCACCGCATCCGCGCGGCGCTCCGGCGCGAGCCGAAACTCAGCTGGGGATGACAAAGGCTGGGGCTCGCTTCGCGGCGTTGATTCCAGCAAACCCGTGCCTTTCGTCGAAGATACGGAATGAGCCAACGTGACAACCGACTATCCCCATCTCACCGCAGCGGCGGCGGACCTGCTGTCGGCCCCCGGCGACAAACGGGTTCGGGCGATCAAATCCCGCCGTTGGGTCCTGTATCCTCGCGCAAAGCTGGCCCTCGACCACCTCAATCGCCTGATCAACCACCCCCGAGGGACGCGGATGCCCTCGATCGCCATTTATGGCGACAGCGGCATGGGCAAGACCATGATCATGGAGCGATTCCGCGACGATAACCCGCCCGGCTTCGATCCAGTCTCGGGCAGGGAGCGAACTCCGGTGCTGGCGATGGAAATGGCGGGCAAGCCCGGAGAGCGCAGGTTCTACGGGGAACTTCTCGCGTTGCTCGGAGCGCCTCCGAGCCCGCGCGCTGACATCGTGCAGATGGAGCAGGCCGCGCTTCGACTCCTGAGCGCCGTGGGTGTCCAAGTGCTCGTCATCGACGAGGTGCACAACATCCTCGCCGGTTCGCATCGTGACCAACGGGTCGTTCTGAACACGCTTCGATTTCTGAGCAACAGGCTTCAAATCTCGCTCGTATGCTTCGGCGTGATGGACGCCCGTGAGGCGATCAGCGGCGACGTCCAGCTCGCAAGGCGATTTGAAGAGTTCTCGATCAACCGCTGGGCGGCGAACGAGCAGTTCGAAACCCTCGTGTCCTCCATCCTGCGAAACACGCCGCTGCGAAAGCCGACCGTTCTGACGCCAAAGTCGCTCCGTCGGATTCTGCAAGTGACCGAGGGCATCACCGCCAACATCTTTCATATGATCAACAGCCTCGCCGCCGACGCGGCGCAAAGCGGCCAAGAGCGGATCACCGACGAGGGGATCGAGAGCTGGCGACCCCTCTCCGACGGGGGAGCCGCCTTCGCGTGACCTCCGGAGACGGCTTCAAAAAGCAGCTTCCCGTCATTTTGCAGCCGGTTCCCGACGAGCTCCTATCGTCGTGGATCGCCAGGCACGCCGCCTACTACAATGTCTCGCCGCGTGCGATGCTGCGCCACGCCATCCCCGACGCTCGTTCGATTCAGATGGC
>JAJYDD010000041.1 GCA_021777795.1 Pseudomonadota bacterium
AAGCCCCAGCCCCGCCAGCACCTCGCCGGTATGTTCGCCCAGCAACGGCGCGGCGCGGTCGGCGACGAGGCCCTCGCCGTCGAGCCGGATCGGCGCGCGCTGCGCCGGCGCCTGGCCGCCGCGCACGCCCGACGCCGGCAGTTCCACCCGCATGGCGCGGGCGATCGCCTGTGGGTCGGCGAAAGCCTCGGCGACATTATTGATGGGGCCGCCGGGCACGCTGGCGGCCTCCAGCGCGTCGAGCAATTCGGTGCGGCGCATCTTGGCCACCGCCTTCGCCAGTTCGCCGATATAGGCTTCGCGGCGCTTGATGCGGTCGGCGTTGCTCTTGTAGGCGGGGTCGTCGGCGAGGTCGGCCCGGCCGACGATGCGGCAGAAATCGCGCGCCTGCCGGTCATTGCCGGTGGCGACGATCAGCGGCCCGTCGGACGCCTCGAACACCTGATAGGGCACGAGGTTCGGGTGCGCGTTGCCCATGCGGCGCGGCGGCGTTCCCGAGACGAAGTAATTCATCGCCTGATTGGCGAGCACGGCGAGCTGGGTGTCGAACAAAGCCATGTCGATCTCGGCCCCGCGCCCGGTGATTTCGCGGCGGCGCAGCGCGGCCTGCACGGCGATGACGCTGTAGAGGCCGGTGAGAATGTCGGCGAAGGCGATGCCGGGCTTTTGCGGCTCGCGGTCGGGCTCGCCGGTCAGATCCATCATGCCGCCCATGCCCTGGATGATGAAATCATAGCCGGCGCGGTGCGCGTAAGGCCCATCGTGGCCGAAGCCGGTGATCGAGCAATAGATCAGGCGCGGATTGAGCGCCGACAGGCTCGCATAGTCGAGCCCGTATTTGGCGAGGCCCCCGGTCTTGAAATTCTCTATCAGCACGTCGGATTGAGACGCCAGCCGGCGCACGATCTCCTGGCCCTCGGGCTTTTCGAAATCGATCGTCGCCGAGCGTTTGCCCCGGTTGCAGGAATGGAAATAGGCGGCGTCGAGCCGCTCGCCGTCCTCCCCGGTGAGGAACGGCGGACCCCAGCCGCGCGTGTCGTCGCCGGCGCCCGGCCGCTCGATCTTCAGCACGTCGGCGCCGAGATCGGCCAGCGCCTGCCCCGCCCAGGGCCCGGCGAGGATGCGCGCCAATTCCAACACCTTCAATCCTTCGAGCGGTTTCACGTGCCGGCGTCTCCTTGTGACTGCCCGTCATAAAGCGCGACGGCGGCGGCGCGGCAAGCCCCGCGCGCGGGGTTAGCAAAACCGTCACAAGTGTTTAGATAATATGGCGAAACCGTTCCCTGTCCAGTCCTTGCCGGCCTCACACAGAAGTGATCCCTCTGGAGGGAGAGGTCGAATCATGCCGTTTCGGGAGATCGAGCGCGTCCGGGGCCAAGTCGAATGGCCGACGATCGCGCTGGCGGCGCTGATCTATGGAATGTGGCTAGCGACGACGTTTTTCTGGCGCGCCCTGCCCTGGCCGATCCTGACGCTCCTCGGCGGCGTTTCCGTCGCCTGGCAGATGAGCCTACAGCACGAGATCATCCACAATCACCCGACGCGCTGGCGCGGCCTCAACCGGGCGCTCGGCGTCTGGCCGCTGGCGCTGTGGCTGCCTTTCGAGATCTATCGCGTCACGCACCTGCAACACCACAACGACAACCGTCTGACCGACCCGCTCGACGACCCGGAATCCTATTATTTCACGGATGCGCAATGGCGCGCGCGGGGGCGGCTCGGACGCGGGCTATGGCGGGTGCAAACGACGCTGGCCGGGCGTCTTGCGCTCGGGCCGGCGCTGGCGATGGTTCGGCTGTGGAGGACTGAGTTGGGGCGCGGCGACCGCAAGCATGTCGCGATGCGGGCGCGCCACGCGCTCCAGGCGGCGGCGGTGCTGGCCTGGGTCGTCGGCGTCTGCGGGATACCGCTGTGGCTGTATTTCTGGGCGTTCGTCTATGTCGGGACGGCGCTGGCGCTCATCCGCTCCTTCGCCGAACATCGCGCCGAGGATGCGGTCGAGCGCCGCACCGCCATCGTCGAGGGCAGCTATCTGCTGGGGCCGCTGTTCCTGTTCAACAACCTGCACGCCGCCCATCATCTGCGCGCGGGGCTCGCCTGGTACGATCTGCCGCGCTGGTATCGGCTCAATCGCGAGGCCCTCGTCGCCAGCAACGGCGGCCTCGTCTACAGGAGCTATTTCGACGTCGCGCGGCGTTATCTGTTCACGCCGCACGACGTGGTTTTGCATCCCTCCCGGCGTTAGATCCCGGCGTACCAATCGTAGCCCTGATCCTCCCAATAACCGCCCTTGCCGCCATCGACGGCGGCGAAACTGTCGATCACCTCGATCGACTTCAGATATTTGGGCATCTTGTACCCGAGCTGGCGCTCGACGCGCAGACGCAAAGGCGCGCCATGCGGCACGCCGAGCGCGGCGCCGCCCATGTCGTAGGCGAGGATCGTCTGCGGATGATAGGCGTCGACGAGATCGACGGTCTCGTAATAATGCGGGCGCGGCGTATCGAGGCTGTCGCTGTCCATCGTGTCGAAGCAGCGGAACAGCACATAGCGGGCCTCCGGCTTCAGGCCGGCGCGCTCCAGCAGCAGGTGCAGAGGCGCGCCCGTCCATTGGCCGATGGCGCTCCAGCCCTCGACGCAATCGTGGCGGGTGATCTGCGTGCGCGACGGCAGGGCGCGCAACTCGCTAAGCGAAATCTCGAACGGGGTCGTGACGAGGCCGCCGACCTTGAGGCGATAATCCGCGAACTGGTTGGCGGCGAGCGCCTTATAGTCGGCCTCGCCGGGGTCGGTGGTGCCGTTGGCGTAGAAGCTGGCCGAAATCGCGCTCGCCGGGAATTCCGGCGCCAGCGTTTGCGGGGTCATGAGCAGGCGTTGCACGAACTGCGTCGCGTCGTCGCCGGCTTGCAGGGCGTTCTGTCCCGTCCGGCTCGCGGCGAGACGGCCGCAGCCGCCAAGCGCCAGGGCGCCGCCGAGCCCCAAGCCGCCGAGAAGAAAGCGGCGGCGGTCCAAATTCTTGCGTTTCATGACGCTTCCCTCTCAGCGCGCACGGTGAACCAGCCGGTGATCATGCCGCGCAATTGGTTGAACGGGCCAGTCAGCAGCACCATCGCAAGATGGATGAAGACGAACGCCACCAGCAGCATCGCAATGACGAAATGGGCGGTGCGGGCGCTCTGCCGGCCGCCGAACGCCTCGGGCAGCCAGGGCGCGACGGCGTCGAAGCCCGGCGACATCGCCAGCCCCGCCAGGATTTGCAGCGGCAGCAGGCCGAGCACGACGATGAGATAGGCGAGCTTCTGGAGCACGTTATAGCGCGTCGCCTCCTCGCCCTTGGGGAACCGCAGGGTCAGATGCTCGCGCAGCGAGGCGCCGATGCCGCGCAACTCCGCGCGCGTCGGAATCAGGCGGCGGCGCAACTGGCCCGAGAGCAACCCGAAAGCGAGATAGACGAGGCCGTTGACGACGAAAATCCAGGCGAACAGGAAGTGCCAGCGCCGCCCGGTCGCCAGATCCTGCTCGGCGGGAAGCGTGATCCAGGACGGGAAGGCGCGCTCGCTCACATCGCCGTCGGAGCGCGACACGCCAAGCACCCCGGTCGTATCCAGGCGATGTCCGAACACCTGCAAATAGCCGCGATCCGGCGATTCGCCAGTCGCCCCGATCGTCAGGGCGGGATGTTTGTAGAAACTCGACGTCGAGCCGAAATCGAGTTCGGGATGGGCGTTGAAGATTTGCAATCCGCTCAGCAGCAAAATCGTCATCGCCGTGACGTTGATCCAATGGGCGATGCGAATCGGCAGCGGATGGCGAAACGCCAGATGCGTAGGGGATGGGGCGGCGGCGTGCATGAATGACCTCTTGGAGGGGCTTTATCCTGTACGCAGCCCGGAACGCCAAGTTACAAGACATCCGATAAGAAAGCTCCGCTTTGCAAAAGCCGCGGGGCGTCCTAAATAGGGGGCTGCGGAGCTGGGGGGCTCGTCAGGACACATTCCTCGGGGCCGTACGATCCCCATGGGAGCTGTCCCTGTCCTTGCCCGTGGGCTTGGGTACACGGCGCCCACCTACTCACGTAGGCGCCCGGGATCATAGTCCAACGGCTTGCTCGGCTCCGCGCTCTTGTCCTAAGTCTGGGAGATGGCTCCCGACCCGACGCTCAAACCCGAATTGCGGCGCGCCGCGCTCGCGCGCCGCGCGGAGCTGCCGGCGAGCGCGCGGACGGCATTCTCTGAGCGGCTGACGGCGCAGGGCGCGGCGCTGGCGCGCCGTTTCGGCGCCGGCGCGGTCTCCGCCTTCTATCCCGTGCGCGACGAGCCCGACACCCTGGCGCTGCTGGCGCTGCTGGCCGCCGAGGGCGTGGCCACCGCGCTTCCGGTGACGGGCAAGCGCGGCGAGCCCTTGATTTTCCGCCGCTGGCGCCCGGGCGATCCGACCGTCCCCGGGCAAATGCGCATCCCCGAACCGCCGGCGCAAGCGCCCGCGCTCGATCCCGATCTGCTGTTCGTGCCGCTGGCGGCCTTCGACCGGCGCGGCCATCGCATCGGCTACGGCGCCGGGCACTATGACCGCACGCTGGCCGGCTTGCGGGCGCTGAAGCCGATCGTCGCCGTCGGCGTCGGCTATGGCGTAGCCGAAATCGCGGCGGCGCCCGACGAGCCGCACGACCAGCGGCTCGATTATGTGCTCACCGATTCCGAACTCATCGAAATAAGGGCCCGCTGATGCGGCTGCTGTTCGTTGGCGATGTCGTCGGGCGCGCGGGACGCGCCGTCCTCACGGAGCATCTGCCGGGGCTCAGGGCGCGCTGGCGGCTCGATGTCGTCATCGTCAACGGCGAGAACGCGGCCGGCGGTTTCGGCATCAGCGAGCCGATCGTGGCCGAGTTTCTGGCGGCGGGAGCCGATGCGGTGACGCTCGGCAACCACGCCTTCGACCAGAAGGAGGCGCTGGCCTTCATCGACCGCCAGCCGCGCCTCATCCGCCCCGTCAATTACCCGCCCGGCGCGCCGGGGCGGGGCGCGGCGGTGGTGGTGACGCCGAGCGGCGCGCGCGCCCTGGTCATCAACGCGATGGGCCGCATCTTCATGGATGCGCTCGACGACCCCTTCCGCGCCGTCAACGCGGAATTGCGCAGGGCGCCGCTGGGCGAGGGTTGCGATGTCGCCATCCTCGATTTCCACGCCGAGGCGACCAGCGAGAAACAGGCGATCGGCCATTATGTCGACGGCCGCGCCAGCCTCGTTGTCGGCACGCATACGCATGTGCCGACGGCGGACGCGAGGGTTCTGGCCGGCGGCACGGCTTACATGAGCGATGTCGGCATGACCGGCGATTACAATTCCGTCATCGGCATGGCCAAGGAGGAGCCGCTGCGGCGGTTTCTCACGAAGCTGCCCGGCGCGCGCATGGAGCCAGCCTCGGGGCCGGCGACGCTCAGCGGCGTGGCGGTGGAGACAGGCGCGAATGGCTTGGCGCTGAAGATCGCCCCGGTGCGCATCGGCGGCGCGCTGTCGCCTGCTATGCCGGATTTCTGGTAGGGGCTCAGGCCCGTAGCCGCTCCGCCCCGGGCCGCTCGGCGAGGATGGCGCGGTAATAAGCCTCTAGCCGGTCGAGCATGCGCTCGGTCGTAAACGACGCCTCATAGCTCGCGCGCGCGCGCCGGCCGAGGTCCTCGCGCAAAGCGGGATCCTCGACGAGGCGGGCGATGCAGGCCGCGAGGCGCTGCGGCGCCCCGGCTTCGGCGAGCAGGCCGTTGACGCCGTCCTCGATCAATTCCGCCGCGCCGCCGACGTCATAGGCGACGACCGGCTTGCCGAAGCACATGGCCTCGATGAAGATGAGGCCGAAGGATTCGTATTTCGACGGCGCGACGAAAATGTCGGCGCCTGCGTAATGGGCGAGGACGTCGGCGCGCGGCAGCGCGCCATGAAACCGCGTGCGGGCGAGAATGTCGGGGCGCGAGGCGTTGTCGTCCTCGTAGCGGCGCCGCAGCGTGCGGTCGCCGATCACGATGCCGTCGTCGCCGACGATGTCGGCGACCAGCGCGGGATGCGCGGCGAGCAGATCGGGCAGGATCGACAGCAGCGCGTCGGCGCCCTTGCGCTCCTCCAGGCGGCCAACGAACAGCAGCTTGACTTCGCCCGGCGCGCGCGGCGACGCGACGGCGCCGAGCGCGAGGTCGCTGATCCCGTGCGGGACGATCTCGACCTTGGCGCGGTCGATTCTGAGGCCGTGCGCGGCCTCGATATCGTCGAGGATGGCGCTGGAGTTGGCGAGGATGTGCGGCCCGTTGGCGATCAACTCGCCTTCGCAGACGATGGTCGGCTCGACATGCCTCTCCAGATAGTCCGGGCGCGACAGCCAATCGGGCTTGTGCGGCAGCGACAGCTTGTAGGTCGTGTGCAGGCTGACGATGACGGGAATGGGCGCGAGCTTCAAGCTCGCCATCGGCTCCAGATCGGCGATCGGGCCGGAGATGAGGTCGAAACGGCGATGGCCGTTGATGCGCTCAACCTCGCGGTGCAGGGCCAGCGAATAGGCGGTCAGGCTCGGCGGCGCCGGGGCGAAATCCTGCGCCTGCGCCTCTGTGATGGCGGTCGGGTCGATACGATGCACCCAGACCCCGTCGACGAAATCAATAGCGGGGCGGCCTTCGAGAGCGCGCGCGATGACCGTGACCTCGTGGCCGCGCGCGGCCAGGCCGGCGGCGACTTCGCGGGTCCATTGACCGATGCCGCCGTGGCCCTGCGGCGGATATTCGCGCGTGAACAGGCAAAGGCGCAGCCGCTCGCCCTCGGCGAGGCGCAACGGGAATGGCGTAAAGACGTCGCCGCGCGCGGCGGTGATGAGGGCGGGACTCAGCGCGCTCGGCGCCGGCAGGCGCAGCGCGTCGGCGACCCCCTCTTCGGCGCCGCGCTCGACCTCGCCGATGAGGCGTTCGACGGTCGCGACGTCGACGCCGTCGTTGAGCAGGCCGCGCTTCCACGCCCGCTCCTTGGCGACGTAATCGGCGACATAAGCGAGGATGACGGAGAGCCGCTGGCGGCCCAGATTGTGACGCACGCAGAAATAGGCCTTGGAGCGCAGTTGCGGATACATCGTGCGCGGCGCGGCCGAGCGGGTGCGGGTGAGGCCGGCCTCGTATTTGTGGTGGATCTCGGCGTCGGGCGCCACGGCGAACTTGAGGCCCCGATCGTGCATGCGCAGATTGACGTCGGTCTCGTCGAGGAACCAAATATACTCTTCGTCGAAGCCGCCGATCTCAAGCAGCGCCTCACGGCGGGCCGAATAATTGGTCCCGGTGAGGCTGAGGAAAGTGTCGCCGTCGAGCGCGAAATCGTCGGCGCTGGCGAATTGGCGCGTGTCGCCGAAACGATCGCTGACGGTGTAGCGCGCCTGATAGTCGAAACCGAAGGCGTCGCGGATGAAACCGCCCACGGTGGCGACCTCGGGGTCGGCGTAGGGTTGCAGCAGGAGTTCGAGCCAATCGGGCTCCGGCACCGCGTCGTCGTCGATGAAGATGGCGATGTCGCCGCGCGCATGCGCAAGGCCGATGTTGCGCGACACCGAGATATTGGCCTGATCGGTCTTATAGGCGCGCAGCTTGTGCGCGTGCCTTTCGATCACCTCGGCGGTGTGGTCGGTCGAAGGGCCGTTGACGACTATGGTCTCGAAATTGCGGTAGCGGATCTGGTTGAGGCTGGTCAGTGTGCGGTCGAGCGAATCGGCGCGGTTGACGGTGACGATGATGAGGGAGGCGGAGAGCCTGGAGAACATGGCGCGTCCGATCAGGCGCGCGCCGCGCCGCGCAGCGCAAGGCCCTCGACTGCGGCGGCGAGCAGGCGCAACTCGTAGCGCAGACGCGCCGTGTCTTCGAGCGGGGCATGCGGCGGCGCAGGCAGTGGCGCAGGCGGCGCCGGCCGGGCGGCGAGGCGCGGCAGCAGCGCCGCCAGCAATCGCACCTTGAGCTTGTCGTCAGGCTTGCCGCGCAGCCATTCGATCGCCCGGCGCAGCGCGCCGGGGTCGAAATCGGCGTCGCGGTCGATGAGGCGGAACCAAGCCTGGCCGTCCGCGACATGGCGCACGACGTCCTCGACCGACATGTCCGGCAGCTTGAGGGCGCCGTTCTCGGCCACGGCGAGACGGGTGACGTCGACCAAGACCTCATTGACGATGTCGAGCAGGACGAGTCGGGTTTCCTCTGAGTAAAGGTCGATCGTGTATTTGCGGCCGACGTTGTTGATTTGCAGCACGCCGCTCCAACTATGCGACACCATCAAGAGCCGGCCGGTCGTGCGGCAGGAATCGCCTTCCGCCTTGGAACCGACGAGCGCCGGCGCGACGCCGAGACCGTCGCCCGGGCGCATCGACCGCACATCCCATCCGCCCTCCCAGGACAATTCCTCGCGCGAGACTTGCGCGTCGGGCGTCGGGCGGATCGGCGCAAAGCGATGGCTCACGGCGTTGAAATGCCCGAAGATAACGCATTCCGAGCCGCCAGCGCGCGGATTCTTCCCGACAATCGTCATCCGCATGCCACAGACCCGCCCTTTGTCGACCCGTATTTTTCAATTCATGTTTTCGGAACCTGAGCAACTCGCGACAGACACAGTCCCGTCTAAGGATTCAAAGTTTAAACCGGGGTCTCAGCAGCGATTTCTAAAATTCAGATGCGCCTTCAAATATACGCAAATCATAAAACTTCAAAACTCACACAAATCTACATGGCCGGCTTCTTCATTCCCTGTCTGAATCGACGAAAAACCCGGCTGTTGCTCGCATCAATCATATAGCTGGCGGCATGTCAACGATCCCTTCGATTGACTTGCAGGGGCCCGGCGGCGGGGCCGTTGAGCGTCCTAGGCGCCCGGCGCTGGGCGTGGTAGGGCGCGCCGCCATACCGGCGCTTGCGCGTCGTCCTCGAACGAGGCGATCATGGCTATCCAGGACAAGTTCGAATTCGGCGAGGGTCTGGCCTTCGACGATGTGCTTTTGCGCCCCGGGCACTCCACGGTGCTGCCGGGCGCGGTCGATGTCTCGACCAGGCTCACCCGCGCCATCCGGCTCAATCTGCCGATCGTCTCCTCGGCGATGGACACAGTGACCGAGGGGCGGCTGGCGATTGCGATGGCGCAGGCCGGCGGCATCGGCGTCATCCACCGCAACCTGACGCCAGAGGAGCAGGCGGAGGAAGTGCGCAAGGTCAAGCGCTACGAGAGCGGCGTCGTCGTCGATCCCATCACCATCTTCCCCGACGCCACGCTCGCCGACGCGCTCGCGGTGATGAAGCGGGCCGGCATTTCCGGCGTGCCGGTCGTCGATCGCGGGCCCGACGGCAAGGCCGGGACGCTGGTCGGCATCCTCACCCACCGCGACGTGCGCTTCGCCGACGATCCGCGCCAGCCGGTCGCCGAACTGATGACGCGCAAGGTCGTTACCGTCGGCGAGGGTGTCGGCCAGGACGAGGCGCGACGGCTGCTTCACCACCACCGCATCGAGAAACTGGTCGTGGTGGACGAGACTTTCCGCTGCGTCGGCCTCGTCACCGTCAAGGATATGGAGAAAGCGACCGAGCACCCGAACGCGGCCAAGGACGGGGAGGGACGGCTGCGCTGCGCGGCCGCCACGACCGTCGGCGACAAGGGTTTCGAACGGGCCGAGCGGCTAGTTGCGGCCGGCGTCGATTGCCTCGTCGTCGACACCGCGCACGGACATTCCGAGCATGTGCTCGCGCAAGTTCGGCGGCTGCGGCGCGCCACCAACAATGTCGCCATCATCGCCGGCAACGTCGCCACCGCCGAGGGCGCGCGGGCGCTGATCGACGCCGGCGCGGATGCGATCAAGATCGGCATCGGGCCGGGCTCGATCTGCACCACCCGCATCGTCGCCGGCGTCGGCGTGCCGCAACTGACGGCGGTGCTGGAGGCGGCGGAGGCGGCGGCTAAGGCCGACATTCCCGCCATCGCCGACGGCGGCATCAAATATTCCGGCGATCTCGCCAAGGCGATCGCCGCCGGGGCGGAATGCGCGATGATCGGCTCGCTGCTCGCCGGCGCCGACGAGAGCCCCGGCGAAGTGTTCCTCTACCAGGGCCGCTCCTACAAGAGCTATCGCGGCATGGGTTCGCTGGGCGCGATGGCGCGCGGCTCCGCCGACCGCTATTTCCAGGACGAGGTGCGCGATCAGATGAAGCTAGTGCCGGAGGGCGTCGAGGGCCGGGTGCCGCATCGCGGGCCGGCGGCGGCGATCTTGCATCAGCTCGCCGGCGGGTTACGCGCCGCGATGGGCTATGTCGGGGCGGCCAGCGTCGCCGAGTTCCAGGCCAAAGCGAAGTTCACCCGCATCAGTTCGGCGGCGTTGCGCGAAAGCCACGTCCATGACGTCGCCATCACCCGCGAGAGCCCAAACTATCCCTCGGGAGGCTGATCGTCAGGCGCGCCGGGCGTGCGCCAGTTCCGGCTCGCGGCGGGGGCGGGGCTCGTCGGCCCAGTTCTCGAATTTCAGCGCCGCCCCGCCGGGAAACAGGCGCACCACCCGCGCGCGGCGGTCGTCGAGGCGCACGCGCTCGTCGAGCGCCAGCGTCGCCCCGGTCAGCAATGCGGCCCCGGTCTTGGATATGTCGGTGAGTTCGGCCTCGTGCCGGCGGCCGTCGAGCGTGGCGAGGGAGACCTGGCGACGCGACGATTCGCGACCGGGGCCGCGCCGATCGACGCCCTCGTCGGCTTCCGCTTCAAGAATCATCGCGATGCGCTCCTGCACCCGTTCGCCCTTCAAGGCGGTGGCGCGCGTCTCCAGCGCGAACCAGCCCGGCGCGCGGCGCACGATATAGCCTTCGAGCCGGCCGATCGCCTCGATATAGGCGATCACCCGCGAGCCCCAGGGACCGGCCTGATTCGCACGCAGCCGGACGCCGCCGACGGACACGTCGATGCACACGCAATCGTGCTCGCTGCCGTCTTCCAACATATAGCGGCCGGGCAGGCTGACAGCCACGCGGTGGAAGCGACGCCGATCGCTCCGCGTCTTTCCGGCCGTGGGGACCCCGCCGCCGTCGGTTTGCGTCATAGGCGCGCGACCATCGGTTTCCATGCAGACGGCCATTATGGGCGCCGCCTTAACCGCGTAGCTTGGCCGTTGAACATAAAAATTCTGTTAGCGTAACCCAACGAAAGCCGAACTTCGCGCTTACCGGCCGCGCAGCACCAGCTTACCGTTCTCGACCGAGAAGCCGCGCAGCCGTTCCAGGAAGTTCATGCCGAGCAGGCTCTGTTGCAGCGCGCCCGGCCGCGCCACCAGCGCGTTTACGCCGCTGACGACAATGTCGCCGATCTCCACCCGCGCCAGCCGCGCCGGCGCCGCTGTCGTCGCGCCGTTCGCCGTCGTCACTGGCTCGACGAAATCGCGGCTGGCGAATTTGAGGCCAGCCGCCGCCGCGTCCTCGGCCGTCAGCACCACCGAGGTCGCGCCGGTGTCGAACACGAAAGAAACGCGCGCGCCATCGACCCTGGCGGGCACGACGAACTCGCCGGCGTAGCGGCGGCGGATGACCACCGCGCCGCCGGGGCCGAGGCGCGCCGTCGGCGGCCCCAACTCGTCGATCACGCGGTTCGCGATCTCCGTAACCTCGAAACGGTAGGCATAGACGGTCAGCAGCGCGAGACCGGCGGTCGCCCACAGCATCGCGCCGGCGAAAACCCGCGCCGCGCCCGCCGGCCCCGCGCGCGCCAGGCCCGCCAGCGTCAGCCACAGCAACAGCGAGACGCCCATCGCGCCGTGGGCGAAATCGTCATGGGAAAGGCCGAGCAGCGGCTGGCCCGGCGGCGCGCGCCAGAGCGCGACCAGCGCCGCGCCGAGCAGGAGGAAAGGCGCGAGCGCCCTAATGTCTCTCATTCGCAAGCTCTCGCCAGCGCCCATCCGCGCCGGAGCGCCCCCGGCCCGTTCGCCGCCATAGACTCCCGCGCCGCCATCCGTCAAAACTCTACGCGAAGGGCGCGCCCCTGCGCCTGATCCAGCAAGGAGCGCCAAAGCCGCTCGCCTCGACGGCCGGCCTCCCGCAATGCGGAGTCGGGAACCGAAACGCCATCGAAAGTCGTTTGACGGCCAGAACGGTCGTTCACACCCATAAGGACCAAAGCGTGGCCGAGGACAAATTCTTCGAAGACAAATTCTTCAACGCGCGCGTTTCCTACGACGCCGATTTCGATCCACGCTTCGCGCCCCGTTTCGCCGAAATCGCCACGTTCATGCGCGCGCCTTACCGACCAGACCTGCGCGAGATCGACATCGGCGTCTGCGGCGTCCCCTACGACGGCGGCGCGACAAATCGCGCCGGCGCCCGTCACGGGCCGCGCGCGGTGCGCGATCTCTCGACGCTGATGCGCAACATCCATCACGTCTCCCGCATCAACCCGTTCTCGCTCGCCCGCGTCGCCGATGTCGGCGACGCGCGCCTGAATTCGCTGTTCGACAACGCGTCGGCGGAGAAAGACCTCGTCGCCTTCTTCTCGCGCTTCGCCGAGGCGGGCGCGACGCCGCTGACTATCGGCGGCGACCATTCCATCACCTACGCCATCCTGAAGGGCGTCGTGCGCCAGGGGCCGGTCGGCCTCGTTCATATCGACGCCCATACCGACGTTTTGGGGCCGATCCAGGGCGTGCGCTTCCACCACGCCTCGCCGTTCCGCAACGCCATCGAGGACGGCCTCGTCGATCCCGCCCGCATGGTGCAGATCGGCATCCGCGGCTCGCACAACACGAGCGAGGCCTGGGAATTCTGCGCCCGCCACGGAATCCGCGTCATCTATATCGAGGAGTTCGACGCGCTGGGGGTGGCGCGCACGGTCGAGATCGCGCGCGAGATCGTCGGCGCGGGGCCGGCCTATCTGTCCTTCGATATCGACGCGCTCGACCCCTCCATCGCGCCCGGCACCGGCACGCCGGAGGCGGGCGGGCTGACGATGCGCGAGGCGCAGGGTCTGGTGCGCGGAATGCGCGGGCTGGATCTGATCGGCGCCGACGTGGTCGAAGTCTCACCGCCGTTCGATCCCGGGACCAACACCGCCCTTTGCGCGGCGACGATGGCATACGAACTGCTGTGCCTGCTGGCGGAGGCGCGGGCGAGGCAGGCTTGAGGCGCAGCGGTCGCCACATAGCCGCCATGCGCTGGCACTAGATGCGAGTTTGTTCCGAAAAAGGAGACGACCATGCACCGCACCGCAATGATTTTCACGTTGGGGCTGCTGATCGCGCCGCTCGGCGCCGTCGCCGACGACATGGCCGGGATGGAAATGGGCAAGAGCCCCGCCGACAAGGCCTTCGCGCAATCAATGCAGACGATGATGAAGGGCATGGACGTAAAACCGACCGGCAACCCCGACAAGGATTTCGTGGTGATGATGATCCCGCACCATCAGGGCGCGGTCGATATGGCCAATGTCGAGTTGCAATACGGCAAGGACCCGGAAATGCGCCAACTCGCGACCGACATCGTCGCCGCGCAGAAAAAGGAAATCGCCGAGATGAAGGCCTGGCTCGCCAAGCACGGCGGCTGAGCAGTTGCGACCCGCCAGGCCTGTCGCCTATAGCCGCGTTCAAATCGCCCTGCACTGGCTGGTCGCGGCTCTGGTTTTGGAGCAATACGCCAGCAGCGGCGCCATCCTGCGCTCGCACACTTATCATAGACTGGGCTGGCGGCCGAGCGCGAGCGATCTTCTGCTGCATAGCCTGCACAATCGGGCGGGTCTGGCGATCATCGGGCTGATGCTCGCGCGGCTCGCGTTGCGGCTCTGGATCGGCGCTCCGGCGCCGATGGTCGCCGTGGGCAGCCTCGCCGCGCGGCTGGCTCAGGGCGTCCATTTCGCTTTCTACGCGGTTCTGATTGCGGAAGGCGTGACCGGCGCGGTGGCGAGCTATTTCTGGTGGCCGATGAGCGCCGTGCATGTGATCCTTTTCGATCTCCTGTTGGCGCTGGTGACGATCCATGTCGCGGCGGCCTTGTGGGGCCAATTCGTTCGCAAGGACGCGGCGCTGCGCCGGATAGCGATTTGGGCGCCCTCGTCCCGGCTTTGATCGGCGTTCTATTGCGCCTATGTGATTTGCCGCCGCCGTCGCCGCCCCCTATCGCTGTCGCCACGGGCAAGGGAACGCGAGGCAAGGGATATGGATCGACTCATTACGCGCCGCGGCGCGGCGGCCGCCATCGCGGCGCTGCTGGCGTGTGCGTCCAACCCGGCGCGGGCCGATGCGCCGAAGACAGTGGCCTTCCTCGGCGTCCAGTTTCTCAACGACAATGCGACGCTGGAGCCGACGACGGCGGCCGAGCGCGCGCGCCTCGCCGCCCTCGGCAAAACCTTCAAGGCCCTGCTCGAAGCCTCAGGTCGCTACACATTCGCGCCCGTCTCCGACGCGGCGGAGGCCAAGATCGCCAAGGGCCCGACCGTCGGCAGTTGCGGCGGGTGCGAATACGTTTACGGAAAGCAGCTTGGCGGCCAATGGGTCGCTTGGCTGGTCGTGCAGAAGGTCTCGAACCTCATCCTCAACATCAACGTCTACATGGGCGATGTCGCGACCCAGAAACTGACCTTTGTCCATAGCGTCGACATTCGCGGCAACACCGACGAATCTTGGGCGCATGGCGTCAAATATCTGGTCAAGAACTACCTGTTGACCAAGACTGGCTAGTCCGCCTTCGGCTTTTGCAGCGCGCCGGCGATGTCGAGCGTCGAGCGCTTGCCGATGGCGTCGAAGTGCCGCTCCAGCCACGCCTTGGCGCTGTGACGGCCGAGATCGCGCAGGCGTTGCAGGAAGCTCCACGATATGTCGAATTTGGAGCTCGGCGGAAAATCTTCCAGCGAGCCGTCGCCGCCGATGCGGTGCAACCGCTCCAGCCGGTAGCGCGGATTGTCGAGCACGCCCTCCTCGATCAGTCGGGCGACGAAATCGGCGGCGCGCAACTCCGCCAACAGGCTGGCGTTGAAGGTGATCTCGTCGATGCGGTTGGAGATGGCGACCGGCGTCTCCGGCACGCCCTCGCGCGCGATCGGGTTGATCTGCACGATGATGGCGTCGCAGCAATCGGTCTCGTAGAACAGCGGCCACAGCGGCGGATTGCCGGAATAGCCGCCGTCCCAATAGGGCTCGCCGTCGATGACGACCGCCTGGAACAGATGCGGCAGCGTCGCCGAGGCCATCACATGATCCGGCGTCAGCACGTCGCGGCGGAACACCTCGCCCTTGCCGGTGCGTACATTGGTGGCGGCGACGAACAGTTTTGGCCCGTGGCCTTCGCGCAGCTTCTCGAAATCCACCAGCGCGGCCAGCGTATCGCGCAGCGGGTTGATGTTGAAGGGGTTGAAGGCGTAGGGCGTGCTCGCCTGCGCCGCCGCGTCCGCCACCGAGGCCGGCGCGAACATCGCCTTCCACATCGACACCCAGGCGTCGACCACCGGGATCGTCGCGCCGGGGCCGCCCTCCAGCGCCACGCCGCGCCAGAATTTCGTCAGCTTCTCGCGCGCCGCGTCGCGCCCTTCCAGCAGCCCCGAGGCCATGACGACGGCGTTCATCGCGCCGGCGCTGGCGCCGCTGATTCCCTCGATCTCCAGCCGCTCGTCTTCGAGGATCGCGTCGAGCGCGCCCCAGGCGTAGGCGCCGTGGGAGCCGCCGCCTTGCAGCGCCAGATTGACCCGCTTCACGCCGCCGTCCAGCCGCCGTCGATGGACATGTTCGCGCCGGTGATCTGCTCGGCCGCGTCCGAGCACAGATAACAGACCAGCGAGGCGACCTGTTCGACGGTGACGAATTGCTTGGTCGGTTGCGCCG
>JAJYDD010000518.1 GCA_021777795.1 Pseudomonadota bacterium
CTGGCGGCTGGCGGCGAGGATTTCGCCGACCGCGCCATTCATCTCGGCGACCTTGGCGCCGATGCGCGCGAGCGCCGAGCCCGTGGCGCTGACCAGATCCACGCCGCCGGCGACCTCCGAAGTGGCCGCCGCGACCAGCGCCTTGATCTCCTTGGCCGCCTCGGCCGAGCGCTGGGCGAGGCCGCGCACTTCCGACGCCACGACCGCAAAGCCCCGGCCCGCATCTCCCGCTCGCGCGGCCTCGACGCCGGCGTTGAGGGCCAAGAGGTTGGTCTGGAACGCGATCTCGTCGATGGCGCCGATGATCTTGCCGATGTCGTTGGAGGATTTCTCGATTCGCCCCATCGCCGAGATCGCCTGCGCGACGACTTCGTTGCTCTGCTCGGCCTCCTTGCCGGCCTGCGAGACGATGGCTTGCGCGGATTGCGCGTTTTGGGCGGTGATGGCGGCCTGCGCCGAGACCTCCTCGATCGCCGCCGAGCTTTCCTCGATGCTGGAGGCCTCGTGTTCGGTGCGGCTGGAGAGGTCGTTCGAGGCGCTGGCGACCTGGCTGGTCGCCGTGGTCAGCGATTCGATGCTGGTCGACACGCCCGTTATCGCCTCGCGCAGGCCCGCGATGGAGCCGTTGAAATCGTCGGCCATCTGCTTGAAGGCGCCCGAGAGTCCGTCGTCGATACGGCAGTTGAGGTTCTTGGCCGCAAGCTCGGCGACCGCGCGCCGGAACGCCTGCGCCGCCGCCTCGGTCTCGCGCGTGGTGCGGTTCGCAGACTCCTCGGCGGCGAGCCGGCTCGCTTCGATCGCGTCAAGATAGGCGGAGACGGCGAACTCGAAATCGAGCAGGATGACGCGCGACAGCGCGCCTATCGCCGCGCCCGCGTCGGCCCCTTTGGCGAAAGCGCCGCCGCGCAGCGCCCCGCGCGGCCAGATCTCGGCTAGTGTCGCCGAAACCAGATGATCGGCCAGAACGCCATAGCCGGCCGCGTACCACTTCGGGTTCAGGCCGATGCGCGCATGGGTCGCGCCGGTGCGACGCATCTGCTCCAGACAACGGCCCTCGAACTCGCCAGCCGAAAGGCGCCGCCAATGCTCGATTTGCGCCGAGCGCGCGCGCTCGATCACCGTGGGATCGGTGAAGAAGCCTCGCGTCTGCGGATTCGCCTGGACGCGGGCGTAGAACTTGTCGAGGGCGCGCGGAAGCTCGCGGTCGAGAATGGGTTTAATCGAGCGAAGCGCTTGCCGGGAGGCCTCGTCGAGGCCGAGAAAACGCAAGCGTTCTTCCAGCTCCCGCGCCGCGTCGCCCGATTCGATTTTGTTGGGAAGGTCCGTCATGTCGACCGTTCTTTTGCGAGGCGGCGCCCCGATGGCCGCCCGCGCTCCCCGAATCGAATGCCTTCGCAGACTTGTGCGAGGCTCGCGCGTGCTTGACGAACGTGAATTTCGCTGCCTCCTTATAGGCGACTAGGGGAGGACGAGATGGACGTTCGCGTGCTGGTCGGGTCCAAGAAAGGCGCCTTCATTCTCGAAAGCGACGCGGGCCGACGCGATTGGCGGGTGCGCGGGCCGTTCTGCGAGCATTGGCCCCTGACCCATGTGGCGGCCGATCCCGCCTCGGGGACCGTCTACGCCGCCGGCGGCAACGCATGGTTCGGGCCGGCGGTCTGGAGATCGCGCGACTTCGGCGCCGCGTGGACCCATTCGAGCCGGGGCCTCGCCTATCCCCAGGGCGAAACGCCGGTGCAATGCGCCTGGGCCGTCCACGTCGCGCACGGGCGGCTTTATGTCGGCGTCGAGCCCGCTGGCCTGTTCGTCAGCGAGGACGAGGGCGAGACCTTTCGCGAGGTCGAGGGCCTGCGTCGGCACCCCTCGCGGCCGGAATGGCAGCCCGGCGGCATCGGCCTCGTCCTGCATTCGATCGTCAGCGATCCCGCCGATCCGCTGCGGCTCTGGGTCGGCATTTCCTCGGTCGGCGTGTTCTACACCGAGGACGGCGGCGAAACCTGGAGCGCGCGCAACTCCGGCACGCGCTGCGATTACCTCCCCGAGGGCCAGCGCTATCCCGAATTCGGCCAGTGCGTGCACAATCTGACGCTCGCGCCCGGCGCCTCCAACCGGCTCTACCAGCAGAACCATTGCGGGATGTACCGCAGCGACAACGGCGGCCAGAGCTGGGACAGCATCGAGCAGGGCCTGCCGTCGAGCTTCGGGTTCCCGGTCGCCGCGCATCCGCGCGATCCCGAGACGCTGTTCTTCCTGCCGCTCAATGGCGACACGCAGGGCCGCTACCCGCCGGACGCCCGCGCCGCCGTCTGGCGTTCGCGCGACGGCGGCGTCCATTGGTCGGACTGCCGAAGCGGCCTGCCCCAATCGGGCGCCTATTTCGGGGTGATGCGGCAGGCGATGGCGACCGATGCGCTCGATCCCGCCGGCGTCTATTTCGGCGCCAGCAACGGCTCGGTCTATGCGAGCCGCGACGAGGGCGAGACCTGGAGTTGCCTCGTGCGCGACCTGCCGGCGATCTCCTCGGTCGAGACGCTGACGAGCGCATGATGCGCGCGCCCGCCGTCGTCCGATTGCCGCTGCTGCTGACAACGCTGTTTCCGGACGCCGAGCGCGTCGTGCGCATCGAGGCGCGCACAGTCGACGATGTGATGAATGGACTTGAGGCGCGCTGGCCCGGCATGCGCGACCGGCTGTGCGACACGACGCCCGCGATCCGGCGTCACGTCAATGTCTTCGTCGAGGGCCGGCGGGCGCGGCTCGACACGCCGCTGGCGCCGGGCGCGGATGTCTACGTGCTGACGGCGGTGAGCGGCGGCTAACGGCCGCCGCCAAGCCCGTAAATATGGGCGAGCATGTCGGCGGGGTCTTCGTAGACCCGCAACGCCGAGGCCTGTTGCAATTCGCGCTCGCCGTAGCCGCCGCTGAGCAGCCCGACGCCGAGCGCCCTGGCTCTGGCGGCGGCCAGCATGTCCCAGATCGAATCGCCGATGACGTAAGCGGTCTCGATCGGCGCGCCGAGCCGGGCCGCTGCGGCCAGGAACAGGTCCGGGTCCGGCTTGGCGTGGGCGACCTGATCGCGCGTGACCACCACGGATTTTGCGGGATCGACGCCGAGCGCCTTGAGGTTGACGCCCGCCGTTTCCATCCGGCCGCTGGTGGCGATCGCCCAGGGGATGTTCTTCCGCGAGAGATAGGCGAGCAATTCGCGCGCGCCCGGCAGCGGCCGGATGGTCTGGCCGAGGCCGCGATAGGCCTCGGCATGGGCGGCG
>JAJYDD010000519.1 GCA_021777795.1 Pseudomonadota bacterium
GATATTCAGGTGAGCTTTCGACCTAATGTCCCGTTTTTGCCGCTCAGACCCGTGCCCTCAGTTCGACAGTTCGGCCTTGGCGACCAGCACCGGCTGGTCGCGGTAGAGCGCCGGCAGCGTCGCCTTCAGCGCCTCGACCTTGGGGATGTCGTTATAGGCGATATAGGGCTGGTCGGGGTGCAGCGTCAGATAGTTCTGATGATAGCCCTCGGCGGGATAGAAGGTGCGGCCGGGCTCGATCCTGGTCGCCAGCGGCGCGCGATAGACATGCGCCTTTTCGATCTCGGCGATATAGGCCTTGGCGATGCTCGCCTGTTCGGGCGTCTGCGGGAAGATCGCCGAGCGATATTGCGTGCCGCTGTCCGGCCCCTGGCGGTTGAGTTCGGTCGGGTCGTGGGCGATGGAGAAATAGACGCGCAGGATCTGGCCGAGCGTGATTTTGCTGGGATCATAGGTCACGCGCACGGATTCCGCATGGCCCGTGGTTCCCGTCGAGACGGTCTCGTATTCCGCGGTGGACTTCGCGCCGCCGTCGTAGCCGGACACGGCGTCGGTGACGCCCTTGACGTGCTGGAACACGCCCTGCACGCCCCAGAAGCAGCCGCCGGCGAGCACGATCGCCTCATGGCCTGGAGCCTTGGCGAGCGGCTCGTCGAGCGCCGGCGGCGGCGTCAGCCGCGAGCCCTCGGCGAAGGCGGGCAGGCCGAGCAAAGCCAAAACAGCGGCGGAAAGCGCAAGCGTTTTCATGGCGGGCTCCTTAAGGGGCGAAAGCGAGGGGCGGCTTCGATCGCGGTTCAGACGGTTTTCGCGGGTGTGAAGGTCATCGCGACGCCGTTCATGCAATAGCGCAGGCCCGTCGGCTTCGGCCCGTCGTCGAAGACATGGCCGAGATGGCCGCCGCAACGGCTGCAAGAGACCGCCGTGCGCAACATGCCGAAGCTGCGGTCCTGGGTTTCCACAACCGCGTGGTCGAGCGGCTTCCAGAAGCTCGGCCAGCCGGTGCCGCTTTCGAATTTCGTCTCCGAGGAATAGGCGTCCTGCTGGCAGCCGGCGCAGGCGAACACGCCCTTGCGGTGCTCGTTGAGCAGCGGGCTTGAGAACGGGCTCTCGGTGCCGGATTGGCGCAGCACCGCATATTGCGCGGGGCTGAGCAGCTTGCGCCATTCGGCGTCCGTATGGGTCACCGCATAGGTCTCGGCGGCGAACGCCTTCGCGCCGAAGCCGATAGCGGGAATGAAAGCCAGAAACGCGCGGCGGTCCATCATGGCCAATCCTCCGATCCTAACGCGACTTCGCAAGCGCGCCGGGACTTGTTACAGCCGGCGACATGCCTTTTGTACGGCGCCGGGGCGGCGGCGGTTTCACGACGGCCGCAGCATCAGCAACTGCGCGGCGACGGCGGCGGCGATCACCGCCGGCTCCTTGCCCGCGATCCCCGGAACGCCGATCGGACAGGTGAGCCCCGCCAGCGCCGCCTCGGCAAGGCCTGCCGCGCGCATCTGCGACAGGAAGCGGGCGCGCTTGGTCGCCGAGCCGATCAGCCCTACATAGCCGAATCGCCCCGCCGCCAGCGCCGCCGAGACGACGGTGAGGTCGAGCGGATGCGAATGGGTCATCGCGAGGATCAAAGCCCCGTCCGGCGCCGCCGCCAGCTCGGCGACGGGATCGGCCGACGCAACCATGCGCGCATTCAGCGGCGCCCGAGCGGGAAAAGCCTCGGGGCGCGGGTCGATCCAGCGCACCGCGAACGGCAGCGGCGCCAGCGCCAGCACCAGCGCCCGCCCGACATGGCCGGCGCCGAACAGCCACACCGGCGTCCGCGCTTCGGCGAAAGTCTCGCGCAAAGCCCCGTCCGCCTCGACGACGACGGGCTCGCCCTCCGACGCCTCGCCGAGCACGCGCACCATCCGCCCATCCTCGCCCGGACGCGCCCGCGTGGCGAAGGGTCCGGCGCGTTCGGCCTCGGCGAGGCGGCCAAGGTCGTCGAGATCGCGCAAGTCGAAGGTCTCGATCAGCCAATCGACGCGGCCGCCGCAGCACTGGCCGAGATGCGGGCCGAGCAGCACCCGACGGCGCAACGCCGGCCCGCGTCCGCGCGCCAGCGCCCGGCGCGCCTCGTCTAGCGCCTCCCATTCCAGCACGCCGCCGCCGATGGTGCCGTTGAAGGCGCCCGAGGGGCGCACCACCATGCGCGCGCCCGGGCCGCGCGGGCTCGATCCGCTGGCCGCGGTGAGGGTGACGAGCGCGCCGGCGCCCTCCGCGTCGAGCGCGGCGATCAGTTGGCCGAACACGCCCATTCCCGCCTTCCGGCTCGCCGCGCACGCCTGCGTCCAGGTTCAGGTGGCAAGATCGACTCGCTAGGGAGCGGCGGCAAGATCATTCCGATCCCCTAGCGAATTGGCAAGGCGAAATTTGGCCAGCAAATTCGGGGCCAGCCCCAGAAGGACGACGAATGCGATGAGCCGGCGCTTGATCGGCCGCCCCGGCGCCGCCACACTCGCCGCGACGCAGGAGACGGGGATGGAGTTGCCGCGCCAGCCGGGCGAAGCGCGAGCGGCCGTCGCCATCGTCGGCGGCGGATTTTCGGGCGCGGCGGTCGCCTATCGCCTCGCCCACGCGGGGATCGGCGTCCTCGTCTTCGAGCCGCGCGCGCGGCTCGGCGGCGGGCTCGCCTATGGCGGCGACGATCCCGCCTATCGCGTCAATGTGCCGGCCTCGCGCATGTCGCTGTTGCCCGAGGACGAGGGCCAGTTCGCGCGCTGGCTCGACGAGACCGGCGCGCTGAAGGACGATCCCGCCGCCTTCGCCGGCGCCGAGGCCTATCCGCGACGCGGCCTTTTCGGCCGCTATGTCGCGGCGCAGATGCAGCCGCTGCTGGCGGCCGGAATCGTGCGCCACGTACGCGCGACGGTGACGGGACTGCGCCGGGCGCCCAGCGGCTGGCGGGTCGTGACGGCGGAAGGCGAGCGCTTCGCGGCGAAAATCGCGGTCATAGCCGCCACCCATCCGGCGCCCGCTCTGCCGCCCGCGCTCGCCGGGCTCGGCGCCGATCCCCGCCTGATCCGCGATACCCTCGCCGAGGACGCGCTCGCCCCGATCGGCGCGCACGAGCGCGTGCTGATCCTCGGCGCGGGGCTGACGGCGGCCGATATCGTCGCCGGGCTCGACGCGCGCGGCCATCGCGGCCCGATCACGATGATTTCGCGCCGGGGCCTGCGCTCGCGCAGCCACCCGCCGGCGCCGGCGCCCGCCGAGGGCGATTTTGCCGA
>JAJYDD010000520.1 GCA_021777795.1 Pseudomonadota bacterium
GTTCGTCGCGATCCAATGTGACGCCGTCGATCGCGGGAACGCGCTCGACCAGGCCCTCAAGATGCGAGTTGCGTTCCCAGAAGCGGCGAAGGCGATCCTCGCTTCGGTCGAGATTGAGCAAATGGATCTGAGGAGCAGTTCTGGGTTCGATGTGATCCATCATTGAACTCCCAACGCGCGACGTAGAAAAACTCCCCGCTGAACGGGCGTTGCAAGTGGCGCGAAGAGATTCATTGATGAGGAGTCTCTGAAAGACGGTCGGTCCATGGAATGCCGCGCCGCCATCGGCGCCATGCAATGACAGTTCTTGCGAGTGTGCATTGCTCGGGATCCTCTGTTGCTGTTCGGGTCGGCCGCGTTTACGCGATCGCGGCTCCAGCCTGCGTCTCTCGCTTAACTTCCGGGTCCGTGTCGTAGCCAAAACATTCGCAATATTCGCGCGTCGCCCGCAAGATTTCGGATTCCTGCTCCGGCGAAAGGGCCTCCCTGAACTTGCCGATCCTGCCGTCTCCGACATGATTGGCGTGCCAATGCGTCTCCTTGTCCCAGACCTTTTCGCCCTGGATCGCGCCGGCGGCTTCGAGGTCCGCGATCTTCTTCTTGACGGCTTCGGCCGAAAGGCCGGAAAGGATCGCATGTTGCTGATCGTCCGAGAGCACGACGCCGAGCATTTCCGCGACACGATCCAGCGTCTCGCGCTGTCCGACGAAACCATCCTCATAGCGAAACACGGGCAGCCTCCGGCGCTGCTGCAACTCGACCAGGCGTCGCGCGCTGTACGTAATCGCTTTCAGCGCATCGTCGAAATTAGGAGCCAGGCTTTTCGAGAAACGTTGCATGAACGAAACGAGGGCGTCGCGCGGATCGCGAACGCTTATCACGGCCGAGCTCTTCGAGTTGACGATATACTGCAGGAAATCGTCCATCGGGTTTTGCGAGCGCGCGATGATCAAGGACGATCCAGCCTCGTTCCATGGCAGGTTCGCATACGAATCGCGATGGGCCGAGACGAATGGGACCTCCGCGGTCCGACATATTTCGCGCGCAAGATTGAACATCCAGGTTGAGCCGCTGCCGTGCTGCCCGAAGCACGCGAACAGATGTGGTTTTCGCAGTTGCGACTCGCGCTCGTTCGAAACCTTCAATTCGTCGGACAGATAAGAGCGCGCCATCTCGATTCCGCCCGCGACATATTGTTCGCTTCCCTCGTCGAAGGCGATGTAACCGTATACCTGCCGGTTATCGATATATTGCGGAATTTGCGCTTTGCGCGCGCTATCGGAGAAAACGACATATTCGTGCCGGTTGGTCGCGTCCTCGTAACTGAGTTCGGGAATGACGTCCGCGCGCACCAGATAGGTCGTGTGAACGACCGGAACTTCCACGACGCCGCGAATCCAGCGGTTCAAAATCCAGTGGTACTGGTCGCAACTCTTGTAATAGCCGCTGGCGTCGATTTCGGCGTGATAGTTCGAATAGAACGCGCCCGGCGACAGGGAGCGCAGCAGCGGCGCGACGACGGGCAAATTAAGCGCGACCAGTTCGCGCAATGTGCAAGGCCGGACAAAATTATCGACGTCTGGCACGAAATAGAAATCGCAATTTTCCACAAGGGCGCGGCGCATGCTCTGGTTGCGGATGTGGCCGAGCACCTTGAACCGCGTCGCGTTCCATTCGTGCGCGCCGAAACGCTCGACCTGCTCGGCGACGTTTTCGGCGTCGAATTCGACAGAGGCATATTGCGGCCCGACCCTGGCGGTCCACTCGCGCAAGATCTTCTCGGTGCGATCCGTGTTGTTGTTGGTTCGCACATAAAGCACGATCGACGATTTGGGATAGTCGAGCGCCTCGATGCAATCGAGAAAGAGTGGCAGCATGCGCTCTTTCTGTTTGGCGAGAATGGCCAGGAAAACGCGCGGTATCCCGTTGAGGCGAGAACGGAGCGGGCGTTCCATTGTCAGGCGATGTTGCTCGATCAACCCCACCTGGCCGGCCGATCCTAGATCGCGGTCGCCGGGCAGCTTGTCGCAGGCAAAACGCGCGTTTTGCAGGGCCCGCGACCGCTGGTCCTCGGGCAGCGCCGGGCAGGCCAGCATCGTCAGGCAGGCGTCGAGCGACTCGCGGTAATGACCCGACCAGTAGCCATTGACCGCCAGTTCATCGAGAAGCCCGTAATCATAGACCCAGGTTTCGACGAAAAGGCCGCCGGGCGGCAGGGGGATGGCCAGTCCGCGTTTGGCGAGCTGGTAGCCCTCCTCGTTCCGTCCCTTGGCGCGGCAAAGGCGCGCGGCGTAATGCAGCGCCTCGGCTCGCGAGGGCGACGTTCCCGTCGCCCGCTGGCACGCCGCGATCACCTCATACGCCGGTTCGCCCAGGGCGTCCATGAGCTTCGCCGCCTCGTAGAGGCTGACAAAGACCTCCTCCGCCCAATAGCCGAGGGTCGCCCTCTTGCGATAATTGGCGAGAGCCTTCTCGCGCTCGCCGCAATCCTTGTAGCTTTGCGCGAGATAGAACGTGTACCGCGAAATGAGGAACGGATCGGCCTCGGTCAGCAGCGCCTTTTCGAGCGCCGCCGCGTCGTCCTGATATTTGCGCGGGTTCTTGTTGCGCGCGCCGCCCCGGCCGGTCTCGATATAAAATCCCTGCGCATCGCCGCGGGAAATCGGTCCCGGCGGCGCCTCGAGATATTCATGCAGAACCGCCTTGAAGCAGAATGGCAGTTTGTTCGCGCATAATTGTGGGCGGGTGAAGCGGGAGCCGCCATGGCGGATTTGAATGTCGTAGAGATCGAGACCGAGCCCTGCCTTGAACGCTTTCGGATCGAAGCCGCCCTCGGTCACGAGCTTGTCGTCGGCGTCGATGATCAGCGCGTAATCGATGTCCGGCCGCTCGCGCAATTTGGCCATGACATGCGAACGGTTATACGCGAAGTCGCGCCAAGGCTCCTCGATCACCGCGCCCGGCGTTTCATTGCGCGCCAGCCAATCGCGGATGAGTTGCTGGGTTCCGTCGGTCGAGCCGGTGTCCTCGACGAGCACATAATCGACCAGCGGCCGCACGCTATCGAGACAGCGCTCGATGACCGCGGTCTCGTTCTTGACGATCATGCACAGCCCGATCGTGGGAATGTGATCCGCATGTTTCATCAGGCTCAACCACTCATCCAATGTGCGTTTTCTGGTCTGACCGTAGCAGTTTTCGGCGCCGCCGGGATTCCGTTGCGTCCGGAAAGAGCATACATATTGTCGGGTCCGCGGGAAG
>JAJYDD010000521.1 GCA_021777795.1 Pseudomonadota bacterium
GCCATCTGAATCGAACGAGCGTCGGGGATGGCGTGGCGCAGCATCGCACGCGGCGAGACATTGTAGTAGGCGGCGTGCCTGGCGATCCACGACGATAGGAGCTCGTCGGGAACCGGCTGCAAAATGATGGGAAGCTGCTTTTTGAAGCCGTCTCCGGAGGTCACGCGAAGGCGGCTCCCCCGTCGGAGAGGGGTCGCCAGCTCTCGATCCCCTCGTCGGTGATCCGCTCTTGGCCGCTTTGCGCCGCGTCGGTGGCGAGGCTGTTGATCATATGAAAGATGTTGGCGGTGATGCCCTTGGTCACTTGCAGAATCCGACGGAGCGACTTTGGCGTCAGAACGGTCGGCTTTCGCAGCGGCGTGTTTCGCAGGATGGAGGACACGAGGGTTTCGAACTTATGGCGCGACAATCTGGGTGAGAACGGCGCGTCAATCTAGATGAGAAGCGGCAGCCGGGTTTGGGGATGATTGACGCTGGCGCGGCGTTTGGCAAGCGGTAATTGACGCGCAGCGACAATCAGGATGGTGGCGTGCGTCAATCAGCGGCGGTTTCGAATTCGCGCGGCGTCGTGTGGATCGGCTTTCTGCCAGGGCCTCGCTTTCGGTCGAGCGCGGCTTTGCGGCGAAAGCTCTCGACGTTCATCTCCAGGATCGTGGCGTGGTGGACGAGGCGGTCGACCGCGGCAAGCGTCATGGCTTGGTCCGGAAAGACCCGATTCCATTCGCCAAACGGCTGATTGGCGGTGATGTGCGGATTCCGACGAAGCCGGCCAGCAATTCCAATATGAAGCCGGCCACCGATTCCGAGATGAAGCCGGCCAGGGTTCCGACTTGATGCCGGCCACCTGACGTCTGCTTCCGCGGATCGGAGACTATGATGTTGGTCTGGACCGGATCGGTCAAGGTGGTTGGGATTTCGGCGCCCTGTCGGGCGTTTTCTTGGAGCTGCGCGCCGGGTGGCGGTGGGCAATGGCGGGCTTAAGCGCGCCCCCATAGCGCCGTAGCGTAGCCCGCCATTGTCCACGGCCTTGTCGCGCCGCCGGTGGTGAGCAGCGTGTTGGCGGCGGGATGCGCGGTCATGAGGGCGGGCGGCGTTTGCGCAAGCTCTCGCCGGCGAGTTCGATGCGGTAGGTGTTGTGAATGACGCGGTCGAGAATGGCGTCGGCCAGGGTCGGAATGCCGATCAGGTCGTGCCAGTGGTCGACAGGAACCTGGCTGGTGATGACGATCGAGCCCTTGTCGTATCGCTCTTCGACGATTTCGAGCAGGTCGCGGGCCTGGTCGGCGTTGAGCGCCTCCGGCCCCCAGTCGTCGAGGATGAGCAGCTTGACGCGGGCGAGTGCGCGCAGGAGCCGGGCGTAGCCGCGAGAGCCGTGGGCGACGGCGAGATCGGCGAAGAGCCGGGGCACACGGGCGTAGAGGACGGAGATGTTCTCGCGGCAGGCCTTGTGGCCGAGGGCGCAGGCGAGCCAACTCTTCCCCAGGCCGGCGGCGCCGATGATGAGAATGTTGCGGCGTTCCTCGATCCAGCCGCAGGCGGCGAGTTTCAGGAACAGCGCGCGGTCGAGGCCGCGCGGGTTCTGGTAGTCGACGTCTTCGACGCTGGCGCCGTGGCGTAATTTGGCGGCGCGGGCGCGGGCCTCGAACTGCTTCTGCCGGCGCAAGGTCGTTTCGTATTCGAGCAGCAACCCGAGCCATTCGGCGTGATCGAGGCCGCGCGCCTCGGGCTTGTGTTCGAGGTCCTTGAACCCCTTGGCGAGGCCATGAAGGCCGAGCGCGTTCAACTGGTCGAGCGTGGGATGAGCGAGCATTGGGGATTTCCTTCAGTGGTAGTAGCCGGGGCCGCGCAGATTGGCGTGGTCGAACAGCGTTGGCGGGCGCTCGTCCTTGGCTGCGATCTTGTGGGCCAGCAGGGCGGCGACGCCCTTGCAGTGGAGGACATTGAGTTCGACGGCGCGGGCGGAGACGGCTTCAAGATGCGCGACGTCGAAGCCGCGGTAGGCGCGCAGAATGCCGAGGCAGGTTCGAAAGCCTTGTTCGGGATGGGGCCGGCTGGCGAGCACGGCGGCGATCAGGCCTTCCGTGTTCGGCCCGATCTTGGCCGCCCAGCGGCGGAGCCGCTCGGGCGTCCACTCGGCGTAGCGCCGATGCGAACTGGGCATGTGGTCGGGTGTGGTGGCGTGCTTGCGGCCCATATAGCGCCGGGCGTGCGCCGCAACGCGCTGACCGCGCAGAAAGACTTCGACCGTGCGCGCGCTGGCGCGCACCTCGACCTCGGCGTGGATCAGGGCATGCGGGACCGAATAGAGAAAGCCGTGAACCTCGATGTGATAATCGAGATTGACGCGGGCGCGGCCCCATTCGGCGAACTCCCAGTCGTCGGCAGGCAAGTCCGACAGCGTGCCGCGCTCGATCTTCTCGAACAGTTCGCGCCGGCTCACCCCGAGCTTGCGCATGGGGCGGTCGTTCATGCGCTGCATGACGAGCGCGATCGCCGCGTTGCATTCGGCGAGCGAGAAGAACGTCAGCTTGCGCAGCCGCCCGAGGATGTAGGTCTGGGCAAACCGGACGCCGGCCTCGACCTTGGCTTTGGAGTCGAGCGCGCATTGCATATGGTGACGAGCACGGCGCGCAAGTTTTCACCGTCGTCCATCCATTCCATCCGCTACGCGGGCAGACGTTCGATCTTCTGGCCGTGCGCAATAATTGGGGCGGTGACCGCGTGTCTTACGCGGGGCCCGATGGCCGGCTGCGCACGCTGCCGGTGGAGTGGACCGATGTTCTCGAACCCGACCTCGTCGTCAGCGCCGGGGCAGGACAAGCGTTGTTCCGGACGGACCTGCTGCGAGAACTGCGCAGGCTTGTAGATGAGCGGCTTCGGCAGAAGGAGGCGCCGTGATGTCAGGAGAATTACGTCCCTCTTGTCTTGAAAAATATATCCCACAGGTCATCCTGGCATTCCAGCGCAGCTTATTCTATCGGCATGATTATGGAGAAATGGTGAGGATATATGTACTTTTCGGTCCTCACTCGCTTGACCGCGGCGCTCATATGTCACATAATTATAAAGACACTACGGCGAATGATTCCAGGGAGACGCCCGATGGCGAAAGCTTCCCGCCAGCGCGCAGGCCGACAGCAGGCCTTGGAGGCTCAGGGCGCAGCGCACCCCCATCCCGAGACGGTAGTGGACCCGCTCTTCCGCGGTGGCGGCGCATTCTTCGATCCGAACGATCTGGTCCAGGTCAAATACGAGATGTTG
>JAJYDD010000522.1 GCA_021777795.1 Pseudomonadota bacterium
GACGTCGCGCTTGCCGAGATAGCTGACCTCAGGCGCCGTATGCGAGACGAAGCGCCATTCCGGCACGTCGCCGACCTCGCGCGGGGCTTCGCCCGCAGCGATGCTCCGGCGCAGCGACTCGCGCGTCTCGCCCTCGCCGGGGCGCACGAAATCGATCTGAAAATTATCGATTCGCCCGATTCTGGCGCCGTCTTGGGCGAAGATCGCGCCGTTCAGAATCGCGCCGCCGGCCGTCTCTTGCGCCGCCACCTCGACCGCGCTTTGGCCGCCCGGGGCGGCGAGCGCAGCCAGGAGTTTGGCCTGTGCGGCCTCGGCGTGGGTCGGCGCTGCGCGGATCGCTTCGGTCGCGGGGGAAGGGCTCAATTCAAGGCTCATGTCAGGACTCTAGATCGGCGGCTTGCAGGCCTGGGTCGCGGCGAAGCCGCGGCGGATTGAAAAAAAGCCGCTGCTCCCGCTAGTGTGTCATGACGCCGACGAATACCCCTTGCGCCGCCACGCTCAATTCGTTTTTGCCTACGGGGAAGATTTCCACGATCTGGCCGGCCTGGGCGGGCGCCGAAAGCGTCAGACGCAGCGGGTGCGTCGCCGCTTGCGCCCGGAACATATCGCCATAGACGGCGTCCGCGCCGCTCTTCACGCAGACGACGCCGGACCAGGAGTGGCGCACGAACACCGGCAACGCCTCCGTCTCGCCAGCCTCCAGCGCGATCTCGATTCGCCAATCCGGGCTATTGAGAATCACGTGGTCGTCGCGGTCAATGCTCTCGCCCAGAAGGCGCACCGTGGGATCGCGGAAATCGCGAAACCGGTAGCTGGTCTTGACATGGCGCGACACGTCGAGACGGAAGCGATCGGCGGGCGGCCCAACCTTCTCAGCGGCGATCATCAGATCTTGGCCGCTTTCCGGATATTCGCTGCCGATCTGATAGGCGCGGATGCGGAAACCGGCGTCCTCCAGCAGCGTCATCCACTCGTTTTCCATCAGGAAATAGGGATGGTTGGGCTGCCGATCCCACCCGATCGGAATCGAGATGACGACATTGCCGCCTTGTTTGAGGATGCGATTCAACTGGCGCAGGGTGAGAGGGAGATCCATCGAATGTTCGATGCAATGGGAGGAGAACACGCCGTCGAACGAAGCCTCGTCGTAATGCAACTCGTGATTGAGGCGCTGCGAGAAATGGGCGGGGTCGTAGCCGAAGCGCCCGCCCAAGTCGCGGGCGTGCGCGGTCTCGCTGGCGCCGACGTCGGCGAACCAGTAATCCCAGTCTCTCGAACGGAAATAGGTTAGCAATTCCGTAAAGATATTGCCGCCCCCGACGTCGAGCACGCGCCCGCCGTCGCTGATATAGCGGCCGGCCTCGCGCCAGCGTTCGAGATAGGCGGCCTTTCGCCCGGCAATATATTCCTCGACGTTGCGTCCCGATCGCAGAAGATTGTTGTACCAGGTGCGCGTCATCTCCATTTGAGACTCTGCGAATTTTTCGGTCGTTGCCCCCCCAAGATGGACGCTAGAATTGCCAATATGGGGCGCCGCGCCAACACTTGCGGCGTCCTTGCTGACACTGTTTAGGCTAGTCGTCATCATTCCGAGACCTTGCTGACGTGTTTATTGAGGCCTTTAAATTACGCAGCGGCATCGCGACGACAAACCGTCATATATTGGTTCTTCAGGCTGCGCGGCGGCAAAGCTTATACATAGGACAGACTGTAAGTAGTCTGGCCGGCTTTCGCAAGTCCTTAATAAACGGTCGCCGTGTCCCATTCCGCCGGACGCGCGGCTTTCATGAGGCGGGCGGCTTGTGCGGATCCCGGCGCAAAGCCGCGCAAGCTGGCGCGAAATTCCCCAGAGACTTTCGCGCCAGCGCTTCCGAGCCTTGGGCTCCAAGCCGAACTATAGCTCGACGCCCCGTCCGCGCGCCGCCAGCGAGGTGAATTTGAACGTCTGGCCGAAGGCGTTGTCGAGCGGCCGTGCCGCCTCGCGGTCGGAAATCTCCGCGAATCGCGCCGCGATCGTCTCCGGCGTTCGCTCCTCGGGGGCGAGATAGACGCCCGGCGATTCCTCGATATGCGTGACCGCGAAAACTCCGGCGCCGGCGCCTAGGATAACGCGCGACGGCGCGTTCTCCGAAACGAGATAGAGCAGCCCCGGCGTCACCGCCTCCGGCGCCAACAGTTCGGCGGCGTCGGGCGGCAACAGGTTCTCGGTCATCTGCGTGCGCGCGGTCGGGGCCAGCGTGTTGACGCGGATGTCGTTCTTGGCGCCTTCGAGATGCAGCACGTTCATCAGGCCGACCATCGCCGCCTTGGCCGCGCCATAGTTCGCCTGGCCGAAATTGCCATAGAGCCCCGACGAGGACGAGGTGAAGACGATGCGCCCGTAATTGCGCTCGCGCATGCCGTTCCACACCGCCTTGGCGCAGATCGCCGAGCCCATCAGATGCACGTCGATCACCTTTTGGAAATCGGCTAGCTCCATCTTGGCGAAGGTCTTATCGCGCAGGATGCCGGCGTTATTGACGAGAATGTCAATCTTGCCCCATGCAGCCTCGGCTACCCTCACCATGTCGGCGACCTGAGCGGCGTTGGAGACGTCGGCCCCGTGCGCGATCGCTTCGCCGCCCGCCGCCTTGATCTCGGCGGCGACCGCCTTGGCCGAATCGGACGGCGCGCCGCCGGGGCCGAGATCGTTGACGACAACCTTGGCGCCGCGCGCGGCGAGGCCGAGCGCATGGCAGCGGCCAAGCCCCGCGCCCGCGCCGGTGACAATGGCGACGCGGCCGTCAAAACGAATATCCATCAAGTCCTCTTCAGGGTTCAGCGGGCGCCGCGCGGCGCCGTCGCATAGATGAGCGCGGGGGCTCTGTGACCGCCGCGCGGTTCGTCGTCGTCGTCCTGGCCGGCGCGCATCGCCGCCGCGGCCGCGGCGACGCCGCCGAAGGTGAAGGCGAACAAAGCGACGAAGGCGCTTGCGCCGACGAGCGCTGCGTCCGCGCGTTGCAACAGCGTGCGCAGACCCATGAAGTCGAAGGCGATGAGCGCGCCGCTCATCAGCGCGCCGAGGCCCATGCCGAGCGCCCAGTTGGCGATGACAAGGCGCACGATCGGGTCCATGCGTCGCCAGCGGCGGCGCGGAGGCTCGAACATCGGCGGCATGAAAGTCATCGGTCTTGTCCTCCGGCGCCAGTTAAGACTGGTTTGCGGTTGGCGTAAAGCCGGGCGGCGCGCCGAGGCCGCGCAGGCGGAGCGCGAATGAA
>JAJYDD010000523.1 GCA_021777795.1 Pseudomonadota bacterium
CACGGCCCGCAATAAGGCCATCAGCGCGCCGGCGGCGAAGCCGGTGGCTGCGGAGCCGGCGACAAGGGAAAGCCAGAAGCGCGTTCCGAAAGGACGCCAATCGCCGCCGACATTGGGCTGCGAAGGCGCGACAAGTTGCGAAGGCGGCGCGGGTCGCGTGGGGCGCGCGGCCGTCAACGATCCGATCCAGCCGCCGCGCACCGGCGGCAGTCATGCCGCGTTCGCCAAAGCACCTTGCGGTTCCTCACAGAAAGAGGCGGCCCTGCGCTGGCCCCGCACACTAACCGTACGGGGGCGAGCGGGTTCCGTCCCAACCTCTGTCGCGCCGAGCCCAGACCCGGCTAATCCTGGACCCTGGGAAAGCGCGACATCGCTTCGAGATCGTCGAGCGGGATGGTGTTGCGCATGTAGGATTTCGAAGCGTCCTTGAACGGCTGGAAATCCCAGGCTTTCGGCGCGCCCTGGTTGAGCGCGGAATCGACGATGCGGCGCCGGCGCTGGCTGGCGCGCACATCGGCGTCGAGCGCATCGAGCCGCCAGCGGCGCGCGACCTCGGCGCGGAAGGCGGCGACGGTTTCGGCCTGCGCGGGCGAGGCTGCAAGGTTCGTGCGCTCGCCGGGATCGCGCGCGAGATCGTAGAGTTGATCGGGATCGGCGGGCGAGTGGATGAACTTGTGCGGCCCGCGCCGGATCATCACGATCGGCGCAATGGCGCCTTCGGCGAGATATTCGGCGCAGGTTTCGTCGGGCGCGTCGCCGCCGGTCAGGTGCGGCTTGAGCGAGCGCCCGTCCGTGTCGATATCAGCGGCGCGGCCGCCGGCGAGATCAACCAAGGTCGGCGTCACGTCCATCAGCGAGGCGGCGGCGGCCACGCGCCGGGGCGAAAACCGCGCCGGCCAGTTGACGATCAGCGGCACGCGCGCGGAATTCTCGAAGAAGCTCATCTTGTACCAGAGCCCCTTGTCGCCGAGCATCTCGCCGTGGTCGGCGAGCACGATGACGACGGTGTTGTCTCTGAGGCCGCAATCCTCCAGCGCCTTCAACATCCGTCCGACATTGTGGTCGACGTAGGAGATCTCGCCGTAATAGGCGCGCCGCGCGGTGCGAATTTGCTGCTCGGCAAGCGTCGCTGCGTCCATCGCGCAGACATGGCGTAGCCGCTGCGAATGCGGGTCCAGTTGCTCGACCGGGATCGGCGCGCCGGGCATGTCGATATCCTCGTCGCGGTAGAGGTCGAAGAACTCGCGCGTGATCGCGTAAGGGTCGTGCGGGTGGGTCAACGAGGCGACCAGCAGCAGCGGGCGTTTATCGACGCCCCTCGCCTTGTCGTAGATTTCGCGCTCCGCCATGAAGGTCACTTCGTCGTCGAAATCGAGCTGGTTGGTGCGCACGGCCAAGCCGGCTTGGCGAACCGAACTCATGTTGTGATACCAACTCGGCCGCTCCCGCGGATGGTCCCAATCCGGCGTCCAGCCGAAGTCGGCGGGGTAGATGTCGGTGGTCAGCCGGCTCTCGAAGCCGTGCATCTGGTCCGGCCCGCAGAAATGCATCTTGCCGGAAAGCACCGTGCGGTAGCCGAGGGCGCGCAGGTGATGGGCGTAAGTGGGGATGTCGGCGGCGAATTCGGCGGCATTGTCATAGACGCGGGTGCGCGAAGGCAAGAGCCCCGCCATGAACGAGGCGCGGGAAGGCGAACAGAGCGGGCTGCCGCAATAGGCGTTCTCGAACACCACGCCGCCCGCCGCCAGCGCGTCGATATGCGGCGACTTGACGAGCTTATGGCCATAGGCCGGCAGGAAGGCCGGCGAAAGCTGGTCGGCCATGATGAGGAGGATGTTAGGCTGATCGGACATGCGGCTCCCGCTCTTATTCGCGCTCGCCATGAGGAAGCACAGGGGCGCCTCCTGGCAAAGATCGAAAATTCGCAGCGGCCATGCCCTGTCACTTCGCCGACGTCAGCCGCTTCCATTCGCCGCGCATCGCCGCCTCTATGGCGGGTTCGAGCAACGGTTCCGGGGGCAGGCGCTTGAGAACTTCGAGGTCGGTCGGGTCCTCGGCGCTGTTGAGGCCGGCGAGGGCCGCGTCGCGCCGCGCGTTCTCGGGCGCCAGCAAAACTTCGAGAAGCTGATAGGCGGCGAGTGGCGAGGCGGCGTTGGCGGGAATGGCGTAGGCGTAGATCGTCAAAGGCGCGCCTTCGCGCGGATAGGCGAAGCGGATCGACGGCGCGCTGTCGCCGCCGCGCTCCGCGACCGCCGTGGCCTCCCCCGCCGTGCCGGCGCCGAGGCAACCCGCGCCCTTGGCGAGCGCGCCGACTTCGTCGGGCGCGGCGAAGGCGAGCATGGCGCCGCGCGCCCGGTCGAGCACGACGGCGGCCGATTTCACCTCAGCCGGACGGGCGCGGGTGGGGTCGATGCCGGTGAGCCGCCAGACCGCGAGAAAACTCTGGATGCGCGCGTCCGGCCAAACGACGCCGCATTCGGCGAAGCGGCGCGCGTCGCGGCCGAGGCCGAGCGCCTGTGCGAAAGAGGTCGGCGGCGGCTTCAGCTTGTCGGAATCATAGAGCAACCCGAAGGCCGACCAGCCGACCGCGACGCCATGCGCGCCGTCGCGGTCGTAAGCGGCGTATTTGGCAGCGACCAACGGCTGCACGAGCCGGGCGTTGTCGAGCACCCGGCGGTCGAGCCGGGCGAGCGTCGGCAGCCTTCGCGCCAGCTCCGGCCCGCTGAGCGCGACGAGGTCATAGCGCCGCTCGGCGCTGCGCTCGGCGAGTTCGGCCGGGCTTGCGTAAGTGTCGAGCGCGACGGTCTGGCGGGTCTGTTTCTCGAACGCCTCGATCACGGCGCGGTCGATGAAATCGGGCGGCGTCAGCACCTCCAGGAATTTTGGCGCCGCAGCCCGTGGCAGGAACGGCGCCAGGTCCGGCGCCGAGGCGCCGCCGAGGCCGAGCGCCAGCAGCAGCAAGGCGAGGCGCGACCTCATGTCGGCGCATCGACGCCGAGGCGCACCGGCGGCCCGAGATAGCGCGGTTCAGTGCCGCGCAAGAGGTCGAGGAGGGCGGCGGCGCGCGCGGCGACCTCGCGAAGATAAGTGCGCACGCCGAAGCGCAGCGGCACGTCGGCGGCGGCGAAGCCGTCGTCGTCGAGGCCGCGCCAATAGGCCAGGAACAGCGCGCGCGAGAGATGGAACGGCTGCGAGACGACGATGACCCGCTGCTGTCCAAAGATATCCTTGGCGCGAATGATGGAG
>JAJYDD010000524.1 GCA_021777795.1 Pseudomonadota bacterium
GGGCCGCTCGCGGCGGGACGCCGCGCCGAAGGTCAATTCGTCGAGAAGCGCGCGCGCGACCATGGCTCACGCGCAATAAGAGTCGGCGGCCCAAAGGGACCGCGAGCGGGGCGGGCACTTGGCCGATTTGACGAACAGGATCTCAAAAATCCGGTCGTCGCGCAGCGTCATCACGTAACCGAAGAGATGCAGCGGGATCGCCACCAGCAGCAGGAAAAGATTGTGCGAAACCAGGAAACAGACGCTGGAAGCGACGCCATTGAACATGAAATACATGTAGGTGACGCCCATCAGCGTCGGCGCGCGCGTCAGCGCCTTGACCAGCGGCGTGATCAACGGCTCCTCGAGTTCGTCGCCGGTCATTGGCCTACCGCCGATTGGAAGAACTGGACGATCTGGGCGGAGCCAAAGACGAGCACGATGCCGAAAATAACGCTGCCGGCGATGCCCCAGGTGAGCCGGCCCGACCAGGCGAAGAAGCCGCAGGCGATCACGGCGAGCGTCGCGAGCGCGGTGGCGATCGAGCCGGTCAAAGCGGAGACGAGCTGCGTCAGGGTCGACTGCACCGGCTGCAGGGTTCCGGAAGTCTGCGCTGTTGCCTCGGCGACGCTGAGGAGGACGAGAGCCAAGGCAATCACTGCGCGGGGAAGTTTCAGTTTCATCAGCATCTCCGGTTCAGTCGATATTCATGACGAATCCGCTGTCCCATCCGGCTTTTCGGGTGGGCGAAGGTGCTGGCGCCGAGGGCGGCGCGGATTGGGCGGCGCCCGGCGCTTCGACGAGTTCCGAGGCGGCCGGCGAGCCGGACGCGACGCCGCGCGAACTGTCGCGCGCTGGCCGACCCGGCGCGGGCCATGCGTAGAAATCGTTGATGACCTTGGCCACGAAACGCACGGTCTCGGGAAAGGGAGGAACGCCGCGACCTTTCTCAACCGCGCCCTCGCCGGCGTTATAGGCGGCCAACATGAAAAACGGATTGCGGTACTTTTCGTGCAGCGCGCGCAGATATCGCACGCCGCCGAGCACATTGTCGGCGGGGTCGCAGAGATCGACCTTGAAGCGCGCGGCCGTCTGCGGCGTCAGCTGCATGAGGCCGAAGGCGCCCTTGTCGGAGAGCGCAGCCGAATGGAACCCGCTCTCTTGTCTGGCGACCGCCAGCACGAAAGCGGGATAGAAATTTTCTCTTGCGGCGATTTTCTGAACGAGCGCGCGGGCTTCGTCGGGGGTGATCTCCGGGGAGGTCGAGCAGGGCGATGCGGCAGTCGCGGAATCGATGCGCTCGGGACCCGCCGGCGGCGAGTTGGCTGATGTCACGCGCCCCGAGGCGCCGACACGCGCCTCGATTCGCGGCGCACGGTTCGGATCGGCGAAAGCCGTGGAAACCGTGGCGGCAAAGGCAAGTGCGGCTATCGTCGTGCGCGAGGTCATTCGCTCCGTCCGTCACATTCGAGGCGGACGTTATATTGAATATAGTACGCATGGCAACGGGGTCGGCGATTTTTTCTTAAATCCCGCGAATTGGAGGAGGCGCGAGGCGCGCAGCACAGGGTGGTGGAAGGAGCCCGATAGGGTGAAGGAAGGAGCCCGTCGCCGTCTTTCTGCGACCGCCGCCTCGCTTTGGGACCGTTCCGAGGCGGTTGAACACGTGAACGCGGGACTCCTGATGGGGCTGACCGCCCTTCAGGCCTCGGCGCGCGATCTCAAGCTCCGTCCGTGGGCTCTGAGCCAGAGCTCGACTTCTGTCGCCGTGACGGAGCCAACGCCCCGTTCCGCGAGAAGCTCTTCGCGCGTGTAGGCGCAAGCGATCTCGACAAGTCGTTTGCCTCGGCTCGCGGCGGTGGCGCCGCCGAGGTGGGCGTACCTGCCGCGCAATAGCGTATTGAGGGCGCGGCGCGTCAGCTTGCGAGGAGCGATCTTTCCCTCGCCGCCGGATTGAACGAACATTAACCCCTCCGCAAAATGAACGCATCGAAGACCGGCGCATGCGCGAGTGCGCGGGCGATATCGGGCAAGACCCCCCGCTATGTCGCAAGAGCGCCGACGTTATGATGGGAAGCCATTGTACGCGCCTTTCGCATCCGTGGAAGACATGGAAATCGGGTATCTCGAAATCAGGCGCCATGGAAATCAATCCGGGAGACGGCGCAGGCGGCGTTCCGACTCGCTCTCAAGAATAATGTAGACAGTATAATGAATGTTGTATAAGGAGTGACCGGAGCGACGGACCCTTCTCAATCCCCGTCTGTTCGGAGCTGGCATGAAGCGCGCCGCAGGCTTTGTGATCGCAGGATTTGCGGCGCTCGCCTTGTGGCTCCCGCAGCGGGCGGCGGCGCAGGACGCCTCGTTCGGCTGCAAGGTGCTGCTCTGCGCCGCAGCAAGCGCGCCGGGCTGGTCAGGGATCCCCTATTGCGTCCCGGTCATGCAGCAACTGTTTCGTGACCTCGCCCAAGGCGACGGATGGCCGAACTGCCCCGAGGGCCATACGAGCGGGCTCGGCTACGAGCCCTATCTCGCCTGCCCCGCAGGTCTGACCCCCGTGCAATCGGCGACGGACTTTGGAGGCAGGGGGAGCGGCGGAGGCGGCTTGCAAGTTGCGCCGAATGGCGATCTCTGCGCCGACCTCTCCACGCCCCAACAGTTTTGCGGGGGCCGCGGCGATTGCGGCGTCGATTACCCGATGACGGCACGACCGCGGCGGACCGATCCCTATTTCGTCGACATCACGACGGCGAACGGGACACAGCGCTTCTATTTCTCGCTGCAGGGTTTCTGAGATGGCCCACCGCTTTCTCGCAACCCTCGCCGCCGTCGCGGCGTCGATCAACGTCAGCGTCGCGCCTGGTTGTGCGCAGGCCCGGTCGCCCGGTTGGTTTCCGGTTCCCACGAGCGCCGTCTACCAGACGGGCGACAGCTGGGCGGTCGGTGACGCCGCGTATCGTCTCTATGGCGTACAATCCTGCCTGCGGGGCACGCGCTTCACCAATGCCCACGGCTTGAAGCGCGACTGCGGCGAAGCGTCACTGGCGATGCTGGCGGCGTTGATCCGCGATTTGCGCCCGCAATGCTACGAGGCGGCGCAAATCCCGCGGCCGAAGACGATATTCGTTTTCTGCGTCGCGATCCCGACCGAGGGCGTCGGCAAGGGCGCGCGGATCGATCTCGGCACGGCGCTGATCGCCACCGGCTTCGCCTTCGCCGCGCTGACGCCCAACGGGCGGCCGGTGCATGCGCCCTATCTCGCAGCC
>JAJYDD010000525.1 GCA_021777795.1 Pseudomonadota bacterium
CCGACCACGAGGAAGGGCCCAGATCCAGAGAAAGCCCTCGTGGAGCTTGAAAGAAGCGGACCACCGCCGGCGCCGCCGATTTTCTACAAGCAACCGATCTACTACAAGGCCAACCGCTTCGCCGTGATTGGAACCGACGACGACGTGGTGTGGCCGGCCTATTCGAAGTTCTTGGATTTCGAGCTCGAATTCGGGGTCTATCTCAAAGACAAAGTGACCGACGCGCCGAGGGAGGGGGCGCTCAAACATGTGTTCGGCTACACGATCTTCAACGACATGTCCGCGCGCGACGCGCAGGCGATCGAGATGGAGGGCCGCCTCGGCCCTGCTAAGGGCAAGGATTTCGACACCGGCAATCCGATGGGCCCTTGCTTGGTGACGGCGGACGAGATTCCCGACCCCTATAATCTCACCATGATCGCGCGGGTGAACGGCGAGGAATGGGGGCGTGGAAACTCTAGCTCCATGTATTGGAAATTCGAAGATCTCATCGCCTTCATCTCTCGCTCCGAGACGCTCTATCCCGGGGAGTTTTTAGGCTCAGGCACGGTTGGAAACGGCTGCGGGCTCGAACATATGCGCTTCATCAAGCCGGGTGACGTGATCGAACTGGAAGTGGAGCGGATCGGTGTTCTGCGCAACCGCGTCGTCGCGGCCGCCTGAGACGACGAGACGCCACGGAGGCGACTGCGAGCCCTCGGCCAATCGCTTTGATCGCCGAGGGTTCGAGCTTCTCTCACTTCGCAAGGACTGCGAGAAGTTTGTGTTCGCCGAGCTTTAATCCGCACGACGGCTGCGGGGAGGAAAAATGAACGTCTTCACGCTTTTCGCAAACGCTGTCGCGGCTTGGGGCCAGCGAATCGCCGTGCGCTATGGCGAGCGCCGATGGAGCTACCGCGAACTCAACGCGGCCGCAGCCGCTTTTGGCGGGCATCTGGGTTCGCTCGGTCTCGTTCCCGGCGATCGCGTAGCGCTGTTCATGAAGAACGGCGACGCCTATCCGGCGGCGCTGCTCGGCGCATTTCGCGGCGGCTTTGTCGCCGTGCCCATCAACGCGAAACTGCATCCGCGCGAAGCCGCCTACATCATCGAAAATTCGCAGGCCAAGGCGGCGCTCGTCGATGCAAAGCAGTTGGACAGCGTCAAGGCGGCGTCGCCCGAGGCTTGCGCTTTCATCTCCACGGGAGGCGCCCTCGACGCCATCCTGACCCGCCCGCGCGAAGATGTTTTTCCGCCGATCGAGCGCGACCCCGACGATTTGGCGTGGCTTTTCTACACGTCCGGCACGACAGGAAAGCCGAAAGGAGCCATGCTCAGCCACCGCAATCTGATCGCGATGTCGGTCAATTGCCTCGCCGACATTTGCGCGTTCCGGCCCCACGACCGCCTCTTGCACGCGGCGCCCTTGTCGCACGGCAGCGGCCTTTATCTGATTCCCGCCCTCTCGCGGGGAGCAGAAAACATCATCGACGCCGACGGTTCATTCGATCCGGACCGCATCCTGCGTTTCGTCGCGAACGAGGGCGTCACCGTGCTGCCCTTCCTGGCGCCAACCATGATCGTACGGTTGCTTGACGCCGATTCAGCAACCCACACACCCACCCTGCGGTCGATGATCTACGGCGGCGCGCCCATTCACGTCGAACATCTGCGCGCAGCTTTGCGTCGGTTCGGGCCGGTTCTGACGCAGCTCTACGGTCAGGGCGAAGCGCCGATGACCATATCTTATCTGCCGGACTGGGCGCACGACGGCGCCGACGACGAGACGTTGCGATCCGCCGGTTTCATCCGCTCGGGCGTCGAGGCACGCATCCTCGGCGCCGACGGCGCTGCGCTCGCGTGCGGCGAAGCCGGCGAGATCGCGGTGCGCGGCGACGTGGTGATGCGCGGTTACTGGCGCAACGAATCGGCGAATGCGTCGGCTTTGGCCGACGGCTGGCTCAGGACCGGCGACATCGGCCGCATCGACACTCGCGGCCTCCTGCATATTCTCGATCGCCGCCATGACACGATCATCAGTGGCGGCTCCAATATCTATCCGCGCGAAGTCGAGGACGTGCTGACCCGCCACCCCGGCGTCAAAGAGGCGATTGTCTTCGGCCTGCCCGATCGCGAATGGGGCGAGAGCGTCGCGGCGGCGGTCGTCGTTCACGACGGCCACCGCGGTCTCAATGCGGAGACGCTCATCACCTTCTGCAAGGATCACCTCGCGAGCTTCAAGAAGCCCAAGCGAATCGAATTCTTGCGTGGGCTTCCGAAGAACGCTTATGGCAAGGTGCTGCGGCGTGAATTGCGCGAGTATTTCAGCAAGAGCAGATGACAAAATTCGACTTGTGATAAAGTCGGCCGCCGGCTCGCCGCGCGACAACTTTGACATCACGGAAGCGGGTTGATCGCCCAGCGGTCAAAAGACTAGATGGTCCCGATCACACATACGCGACCGCTGCCTCGGCCGAAGGCGGAGAAGAGGTTGAGGCCTTCAATTGCCGATCTCGCTCCAAACCGGCTCCAGCGCATTGCGAAGCTTGAGAAAGGCGCGGTAGCGGCGCTCCATCGTCTCGACTCTCGCGGGATCGGGCCCGATCCGTTCTGTCACGCGCGTCATGGCGGCGACTGCTGTCTCCGGATCCAGGTGGAGCCCGGCCGCGACAGACGCGATGATGGCTGCCCCTAGCGCGCCGAGCTCCTTGGCCGGGCTCAGTTCGATCGCTCGCCGTGCTCCACGCTGTGGCGGTGTCGCGGCGCCTGCCGCTCTGGCGCTACATCGCCGGCGACGACGCCGTTCGCATTCCGCTGCCCGAGATTCAAATCTTCGGCGACGGCGCCCATGCGGGACGCCGCATCGACATTCAGGATCTGATGGTCATGGCGCCGCGCGCCAACAGCTTCGCCGAAGCTCTCGAGATAACGGCCTAGGTCTATAGGGCGGCCGGCGTTCTCATCCAACGAAGAAGCGCTCGACGCGCTGATGATCGCCATCGAACGCGCCGGCTACACGCCGGGCGAGGAGATCGCCATCTCGCTCGACATCGCCGTAACCGGGGCAAATCCCCGTGCGCTCATCGAGCGGCGGCGCGGACGAGGTCTTCGATCGGCGGGATAGATTGCACGCCTTGGACTCCGAGGCGGCAGCCGAGATATTGGAAGAACGAGACGCCGAGCTTTCGGCAGGTCTTCATCAGGCCGAGCAGCACGTCGCGGGCTTGGCGGCCGCGCTCGCTGATGGTTCCGCCGGA
>JAJYDD010000526.1 GCA_021777795.1 Pseudomonadota bacterium
GCCGCCGCCCGATCTCGCGCGTCGCCTCGCGCCCGCGCCGGCGCTGTCGCTGGCCGCCTATCGCGAGCGGTTGGCGGCTTTGCCGCAGGATTTCGTGCGCAGCGTGCAGTCGCGCTGGGGCGATCCCGAGGATGAGGCGCGCGACGGCGCCTTCCATTTCGCCTATCTCAGGCTCGGCGCCAGCCTCGTCGCGCTCCAACCCCACCGGGGCCATGCGGCGACGCGGGCCGGCGATTACCACGATGGCGCGCTGCCGCCGCGCCACGCCTATGTCGCGTTTTATCTGTGGCTGCGCGAGTTCGAGCGCGTCCATGCGCTAGTGCATGTCGGCGCGCATGGCACGCTGGAATGGCTGCCGGGAAAGGCCGTCGCGCTGTCGGAAAACTGCGCGCCGCGCGCGGTGCTGGGCGCCTTGCCGGTCATCTATCCCTTCATCGTCAACAATCCCGGCGAGGCGGCGCAGGCCAAGCGCCGCACTTGCGCCGTGACTCTAGGCCACCTGACGCCGCCGCTCGTCCAAGGCCCCGCCCACGGCGCGACGGCCGAGATCGAGGCGCTGATGGACGAATTCGCCGAGGCGCGCGCGCTCGACCCCAGGCGCGCCCGGCGCCTCGCCGATCTCGTGCTGGAGCGCGCCCGCGAAACTGGCCTCGCCGACGATGCCGGGCTCGCCGACGACCCCGAGGTCGCGCTGGTCCAGCTCGACGCCTTCCTCTGCGACATCAAGGATATGCGGATCGGCGACGGGCTGCATGTGTACGGCTTCGGCGAGGGCGAGATGGACGGCCTCGTCGCGGCGCTCGCCGGCCGGCATGTCGCGCCCGGCCCCGGCGGCGCGCCCTCGCGCGGGCGGCTCGACGTGCTGCCCACGGGCCGCAATCTCTATTCGCTCGATCCGCGCGCCATTCCCACCCGCACCGCCTGGGAGCTTGGCCAGCGCGCCGGCGAGGCGTTCCTGGCGGCTTTCGTCGCCGACCACGGCGATTGGCCGCGCAATGTCGTGTTCGATCTCTGGGGCAGTTCCGCCATGCGCACGGGCGGCGAGGATCTGGCGCAGGCCTTGTGGCTCATCGGCGCGCGGCCCCTATGGGACGCCACGTCCAACCGCGTCAACGGCTATGAGGTGCTGGCGCCGGCCGTTCTCGGGCGCCCGCGCGTCGATGTCAGCTTGCGCGTCTCGGGCCTGTTTCGCGACGTGTTCCCCGCCCAGATCGCGCTGTTCCATGAGGCGGCGCAAGCGGCGGCGGCGCGCGTGGATGAGACCGACAATCCCTTGCGCGGCCGCGAGGGCGCGCGCGTGTTCGGCGCGGCGCCCGGCGCTTATGGAACCGGCGTCGCCCGCGCGGCGCTTGGCGGCGATTGGGAGCGCCGCGACGATCTCGGCGCGGCCTATCTCGCCGCCACCGGCTTCGCCTATGACGGCGGCGAAGCGCAGGCGACGAGCGCCTTTCGCGAGAAAGTCGCCGAAGCCCAGGCCTTCGTCCATGTGCAGGACATGGCCGGCCAGGATGTTTTGGATTCCGACGCCTTCGCAGACCACGAAGGCGGCTTTGCCGCCGCCGCCGCCGCGCTGGGATCGAAACCCGCGCTCTATCACCTCGACGCCACCGATCCCGCCGCGCCCAAGGCGCGCCCGCTGGCGCAGGAGATCGCCCGCGTCGTGCGCGCGCGCGCGACCTCGCCGGTGTGGCTGAAGGGGCAGATGCGCCACGGCTTTCGCGGCGCGGCTGAGATCGCCGAAACGATAGACAATCTCTATCTCTACGCCGCGACCACCGACGCCGTCGCCGACCGCCATTTCGATCTGCTGTTCGACGCCGTCTGCGCCGACGGCGAGGTGCGCGATTTCCTCGTCGCCAACAACCCGCAGGCCGCCGCCGCGATAGCCGACCGCTTCGCCGAGGCGCTGCGGCGCGGCCTCTGGAACACCCGCCGCAACAGCGTCGCGCCGCTGCTGCAATCGTTGCGCGGCGCGGCATGAGCGGCGCCGTCAAAGGCTGGTGCCCCGGCGCCCTGCGGCCGATGCGTTCCGGCGACGGACTCATCGTGCGCCTGCGCATCTCCTGCGGGCAAGTCCCGCTGGCGCTGGCGGGCGACATCGCCGATTGGGCTGAGGCCTACGGCAACGGCGCCCTCGATCTTTCCAACCGCGCCAATCTGCAAATCCGGGGCGTCAGCGAGGCCACGCTGCCCGGCCTCACGCGGCGTCTCGCGGAAGCCGGCCTCATCGACGCCGCGCCAGAAGCCGAAGCCGTGCGCAACGTGCTGGTCTCACCCTTCGCCGGCCTCGACCCCGGCGTGTGCGACGTGCGCCCCTTCGCGCGTGCCTGGGAGCGTGAACTGGTGAGCGACCCCGCGCTATGGGCGCTGCCGGGCAAATTCGGCGCCGCCTTTGACGCTGGCCCCTATCCGCTCGGCGTCGAGACCGATCTCGTCTTCACGGCGATAGGGCCGGACGCATTCGTTCTGCGCCTCGGCGGCCTCGCCGAGATCGGGCCATTCCCCGGCGCTGAACTCGTCGGCGTGGCGAAGGCGATGGCGCGCAAGTTTCTCGCCCTGCGCGAAGGCGCGGCGGCGCCGAAGCGGATGCGCGACGCCGTCGCGCTTCTCGGAAAACCCCTCACCCTAACCCTCTCCCCGCAAGCGGGGAGAGGGGACCGGCGAGCGTGGCTCGGCGCACACACGCTCGGCGGCGCCGCTTTCGTCGGCGTCGCCCTGCCCTTCGGCCGCATCGAGGCCGGCGATCTGCGCGCGCTGGCCGCGCTGGCCGCCGAGGCCGGCGCGACTGAACTGCGCCTCACCCCTTGGCGGGCGTTCCTGATCCCCTGCCCCGCGCCCGCCGCGCCAAAACTCGCCGAGGGCGCGCGAGACCTCGGTTTCATCCTCGACGCCCGCGATCCCCTGCTCGCCGTCGCCGCCTGCGCCGGCGCGCCCGCCTGTTCGAGCGCCCACGGCGACACGCGCGCGACGGCCCGCCGCCTCGCGCCGCTCGTCGAACCGGGCGCGACCCTGCATGTCTCCGGCTGCGCCAAGGGCTGCGCCCATCCGCAGCCCGCCGCCCATACGGTCGTGGCGGCTGATGACGGCTATAATCTCATCCGCGACGGCCCCGCCGACGCCACGCCGCTGGCGCAGGGCCTCACATTGGCGCAGATCGCCCTCAGACTGAAAGAGACCGCCTGATGGCGTATGACTTTATCCACGACGGCGAGGAGATCTATCGCCGCTCCTTCGCG
>JAJYDD010000527.1 GCA_021777795.1 Pseudomonadota bacterium
GACGACGCGACGCTATGAGCGAGACTGGCGCAATCACGGCGGGCGTCGGGACGGCGGCGCCTATCGGGGCGGTGGCATGCGTCCCGGCGGTGGCATGCATCCCGGCGGTCGCACGCATCCCGGCGGTCGCACGCATCCCGGCGGTGGCATGCATCCCGGCGGTGGCATGCATCCCGGCGGCGGCACGCATCCCGGCGGTGGCATGCGTCCCGGCGGCGGCGGGCATCCCGGCGGTGGCGGGCGCCCCGGCGGTGGTGGAGGTCATGGCGGTGGCGGCGGGGGCAGCCAACACAATTCCTGACGCCTGATCGCCGATTAACACGGCGCGTTCGCAGGGCGGCCGGTCGCCGGCCGCCCGCTTGCCTTTCCCCCCGACGCGACCGAAACTGCCCGTCAAGCGCCTCGGCGCGACAGGGGAGGCGCCGGGTTCATGAATCATCCCTCGTTCCATGCCGGGCAGACGCCCGACAAGCCGGCCTATATCATCGCCGAGACCGGCGAGACGCTGACCTATGGCGAACTGGACCGGCGCAGCAACCAGATCGCGCAGTTGTTTTATGCGCTCGGCCTTTCGCCCGGCGACCATGTCGCGCTGTTGCTGGAGAACGGGTTGCCGTTCGTGGAAATCTGCTGGGCCGCGCAGCGCGCCGGGCTCATCTACACGGCGATCAGCCGCTATCTGAAGGCCGACGAGATCGCCTATATCGTGCGCGATTGCGCCGCCAAGGTGTTTGTCACCTCGGCCGCCTGCGCCGCCGAGACGCGCGGCCTCACGGAGGCGGGCGACGCGCCGGTCCTGTTCATGATCGGCGAGCCCGCGCCGGGCTATCGCGGCTTCGATCGGGAAGTCGCCGCGCAGCCGGCAACGCCGGTCGCCAATGAATTCGCCGGCCGCGACATGCTCTATTCCTCTGGCACCACCGGACGGCCGAAGGGCGTCGAGACGGCGCTGTCGCCGACGCCGCTCGGGATGGTCAATCCGGTATTGAAGCTGCTCTGCATCGACATGAGCGGCGTCAACCAGGATAGCGTCTACCTGTCGCCGGCGCCGCTATATCACGCCGCTCCCTTGCGCTTCACCATGACGGCGGCGGCTGTCGGCGCAACCGTCGTGGTGATGCAGCATTTCGACGCCGAGGCCTATCTCAAATATGTCGAGCAATACCGCGCCACGCAGAGCCAGCTCGTGCCGACAATGTTCGTCAGGTTGTTGAAGCTGGCGCCCGAGACGCGAGCCAAATACGACATTTCCTCGCTGCGCGGCGCGGTCCATGCGGCGGCGCCTTGCCCGCCCGAGGTCAAACAGCAGATGATTGACTGGTGGGGGCCGATCCTGATCGAATATTACGCCGGCACCGAGGGCAATGGCGTCACCATCATCAATTCGCAGGAATGGCTCGCTCATCGCGGCTCCGTCGGGCGCGCCTATGTCGGCCATATCCGCATCGTCGATGAAGAGACGGGCGAGACCCAGCCGCCGCGCGTCAACGGCGTCGTCTATTTCGACGGCGGCCCGGCGTTCGTCTATCGCAACGATCCCGCCAAGACGAAATCCGCCTATAGCCGCGAAGGTTGGTCGACGCTCGGCGACATCGGCTATCTTGACGAGGACGGCTATCTCTATCTGACCGACCGCAAGGCCAATATGATGATCTCCGGCGGCGTCAACGTCTATCCGCAGGAGACCGAGGACGTGTTGATCGGCCACCCGCTCGTGCTCGACGTCGCCGTGTTCGGCGTGCCCGACGAGGATCTCGGCGAGGTCATGAAAGCGGTCGTCCAGTTGCGCGACCCCGCGCGCGCCAGCCCCGAACTCGCCGCCGAACTCATCGCCTTCTGCCGCGAGCGCATCTCGGCGATCAAATGCCCGCGCACGGTCGATTTCGAGCCGGATTTGCCGCGCACGCCGACCGGCAAATTGCTGAAGCGCGAGTTGCGCGACCGCTATGCGGCGAGGGCGCGGACGCGGTAGGGAAGCCTCATGCAGAGGCTGTTGCTCATCGTCGCCGCGCTGGTCCTGGCGCTCGCGGCCCGCGCCGATCCAACGCCGAGCCTGTGGGACCCGGCGCTGCATCTCGACACCCCCGACCTCACCGGCCTGAAGGCGATCCGCTTTCTCACCGCCGACGATTACCCGCCGCTCGATTTCGCGCTGCCGGACGGCTCGCTCGCCGGTTTCAACGTCGAGATCGCGCGCGCGATCTGCGAGCAGTTGCACATGCCGTGCACGATTCAGGCGCGGCGCTGGGACACGCTGATCGACGCGCTGGAGACGGGCAAGGGCGATGCGATGATCGCCTCGATGCGCGCGACGCCGCTTTTACGCGAAAAGCTAGCCTTCACCCACCCCTATTACCTCACGCCGGCGCGATTCGCCGCGCGCAAGGATTTTCCGGCCGGCGAGATCGACGCCAAGGCGCTCGACGGCAAGACGGTCGGCGTCGTCAAGGACAGCGCCCATGCGCGCTTTCTGGCCAAGTTCTTTCCCAAGGCCAAGCTCAAGCCCTATGCCGATTTCGCCGCACTCGACCACGCGCTTAAGGCCAAGGAGATCGACCTCGCCTTCGCCGACGGGCTGACGCTCGCCGTCTGGCTCGATGGCGAGGAGGCCGGCGGCTGCTGCGCCTTTCGCGGCGGCCCGTTCCTGGAGAGCCGCTATTTCGGCGAGGGCGTCCGCATCGCGGTGCGCAAGGACGACGCGGCCCTGCGCCGCGCCCTCGATTACGGGCTCGCTCAAGTGTGGGCGAGCGGGAAATACACGGAACTGTTCCGCAAATATTTTCCGCTGTCATTTTATTGAGCGCGCTTTTGCGGCGCCGCGCCAAACCCGTTACAAGGCCGCGTGATGTCGCAGGCCCCGACCGCTTTTATCGCCGATGTCGCCTGGCGGGTCGTTCCGCCGCCGCGGCGCGACGGCGCGCGCCTGTTCGCGGCCATCGTCATCGCCATCCTCATCGAACTCGGGGTCGTGGCGCTGATCTGGGTCGGGCATGTGTCGCATCCGGCGCCGCAGGCCAAGGAAATCCCGGTCGAGATCGTCGTCGAGAAACCACCGCCGCCGCCGCCTCCCCCGCCGCAAGCGCAGAAGCAGGAGTATATCAAACCCGCCACCGACGCGCCGCGCGAAGGCAAGAGCGACCACGACGACGAACATGTCGCCGACAAGCCCAAGCCCGCCAAGGCGCCGCCGCCGCCGCCCGCGCCGCCGACGCCTTCGCCCTCGCCGACG
>JAJYDD010000528.1 GCA_021777795.1 Pseudomonadota bacterium
AGCCGTTGCAGCGCCTCATCCGGCCCGACCCCTGCCGCCCGCGCCCCAGCGCCGAGCGTAGCCGCGCCTATGGTCGCAGCAGCAGCCCCTAGGAATCTTCGACGGCTCCACGACAGGCAGGATTGGCACATGCGGCTTGTCCCGGAAAGAGCGCGCCGCAGACATAGCGGACTTTGAACGCCGTCGCCAGGAAGCAACGGCTTTACCCGCGCCAGAACAACCCTACCGTCAGCGCAATTCCGATCACCACCACGAACACCCGCAGCGCCTTCTCGTTGACGACGCTCAGCATCCGCGCCCCCGCGTAACCGCCGATCGACGAGGCGATGGCGGTGACGACCACCTGTTTCCAATAGACCTCGTGCGAGAACACGAACATCGCCACGGCGGAAGCGTTCATCACGCCGGCCAGCACGTTCTTGGTCGCCCCAGCGGCGCGCACCGCGAGGCCCGCCATCGTCAGCGCGGCCATCATCAAAAAGCCGATGCCGCCGCCGAAATAGCCGCCATAGACCGCGATGAGGAACTGGACGACCATTTCCGTGCGCGGCGGGATCGCGGCGGTTCCGGGCGCCAGGGGTTTGCGGAAGAAACTGCCCCAGGCGAAAATGGCGGTGGCGAACAGCACCAGCCACGGCACCAGTTTCGCAAAAAAGCTCGACGGCGTCGCGAGCAGGATGAGCCCGCCGAGCGCGCCGCCAACCAGCGAGATGACGAACAGCGCCTTGAACGACACGCCCGGCGGGCTCTCGGCCTGTTTGCGGCCGGTGAGCCCCATGACGATCTGCGCCGGAAACAGCGCCACCGTCGAGGTGATGTTGGCGGCGCGCGCGTCCATGCCCGTCACCATCAGCGACGGCAGGGTGATGAAGGAGCCGCCGCCGGCGAGCGCATTCTGCGCCCCGGCCCACAGCGAGGCGAGAATGAGCACGAACCAGGAGGTCATGCCCGCCGTTTCCCCGTAAAACTCGCGCCAATCAAGCGAAATGTCGCGCGGCTTGCGTGTGATCGGCGATCAACTTTTGCAGATCGACGCCGACCGGCTGCCCGTCGATCATCTTCCATGCTCCGCCGATCATCACCCGGTCGGCGCGATGCGCGCCGCACAGCACCAGCGTCGCCAGCGGATCGTGGCCGCCAGAGAAGCGCGGTTCGTCGAGCGTGAACAGCGCCAGATCCGCCTGCCGGCCGACCTCGATTTTGCCGATGTCGTCGCGCCCGAGGCAGCGGGCAGAACCCTCCGTGCCCCAGCGCAACACGTCGAGGTGGGTTATGGCCGAGGCGCCGTAGCGCAGGCGCCCGATCATCAGCGCGTGCCGCACCGCCTCCATCATGTTCGAGGAATCGTTGGAGGCGGAGCCATCGACCCCGAGGCCGACCGCCGCCCCTGCCCGCTCCAACTCGCAAGTGCGGCAGATGCCGGAGGCCAGCACCATGTTGGAGGCCGCGCAATGGCCGACACCGACGCCCGCCCGCCCAAGCCGGCCGATCTCCTCGTCGTTGAAATGCACGCCGTGGGCGAGCCATGTGCGCCGCGTCAGCCAGCCGGTCTCCTCCAGCAGATCGACCGGGCGCTGGCCGTACATCTCCAGGCAGAAACGCTCCTCGTCCTGGGTCTCGCAGAGATGGGTGTGGAGTTGGCAATCGTAAGTTTCCGCCAGCTTCGCCGTCTCGACCATGAGGCTTTTGTCGATGGAGAACGGCGAGCACGGCGCCAGCGCGATACGGATCTGCGCGCCGGGCTTGGGGTCGTGGAACAGCTTCAGCACCCGCTCGCTATCGGCCAGAATCTCGTCCGAGGTCTGCACGACGCTATCGGGCGGCAGGCCGCCGTCCTTCTGGCTGAGGTTCATCGAGCCGCGCGTGATCGTCATGCGCACGCCTGTCTCGCGCGCGGCCTCGGCCTCGATGTCGACGGCTTCCTCCAGGCCCTTGGGATAGACGTAATGATGATCGGCCGCTGTCGTGCAGCCGGAGAGCAGAAGCTCCGTCAGCGCCAGCTTGGCGGCGACCTTCAGATGCGCGGGCTTCAGCCGCGCCCAAAGCGGATAAAGCGCCTGCAACCAGGGAAACAGCTCCTTGTTGATGGCGGCGGGATGGGCGCGGGTCAGCGTCTGGTAGAAATGATGATGCGCGTTGACGAGGCCCGGCAGCACGACGTGCCGGCTGGCGTCGAAGATCTCGTCCACCGGAGCGGAAGGCGCGGCGCCGACGAGTTCGACGATGCGGCCGTCCTCGACCACGACGCCGCCGGCCGCGCCCTCGGCGAAAATGGCTAGCGGGGTTTTGATCCACAGCCGCATGAAACGTATCTTCCTGTTTTGTATGATATGGAATATTCATTCCATATCGAAGAGTCCGCAGGGAGGAAACCATATGCGCGACGACTCCGCCATCGCCCGCCGCGCGCGCGAAACCTGGCTGACGCCGGAAGCCTGCGATCTCGAAGCCTTCAAGCGCCATATCGCCCGCGAGACGACGCCGGCCGATGTCCCCCTCGCCGCGCGCATCGCACACAACGTGCCAATCTACGAGGGCGCCACGATAAACGCCGCCGCCGGCGACGCGCGGGCGCGCCGCGAGATGATGGCGGAATGGGCGAGCGTGCTGCTCGACGGCGCCGGCATCATCGTGCTGAGCGGCGCCTTTGCTGATCTCGCGCCGGTCGAGGCGGTGACGAAGGCGTTCTTCGCCATCATCGGCGAGGAGAAGGCGGGCGGCAAGGCGGCGGCCGACCATTTCGCCAAGCCGGGCGCCAATGACCGGGTGTGGAACGCGCTGGAGAAGCTGGCCTTGCGCGATCCACAGGCCTTCGCGGCCTATTATGCCAACGACGCGATCGCGATGGCCTGTCAGGCCTGGCTGGGGACCGGTTATCAGGTCACCAGCCAAGTGAATTGCGTCAACCCCGGCGGCGAGGCGCAATCGGTGCATCGCGATTATCACATGGGCTTCCAGAGCGCCGAGGAGATCGAGACCTTCCCCGCCCACGCGCACCGCCTGTCGCCGATGCTGACGCTGCAAGGCGCGGTAGCGCATTGCGATATGCCCTTGGAGAGCGGCCCGACGCTCTATCTGCCGTTCAGCCAGAATTACGCGCCCGGTTTCCTGGCGTGGCGCAAGCCGGAATTCGCCGAATATTTCAACGCCCATCACGTGCAACTGGCGCTGAAGACGGGCGACGCGGTGTTTTTCAACCCGGCGCTGTTCCACGCCGCCGGACAT
>JAJYDD010000529.1 GCA_021777795.1 Pseudomonadota bacterium
CTGGCCGGTTTCGCGCGGCCCGGCGATTTCATCGTTCTCAGCGGCGAACTCGGGGCCGGCAAGACCGCGCTCGCGCGTGCCTTTTTGCGCGCCGCCTCCGGCGATGCGGAGCTTGAAACGCCGAGCCCGACCTTCACCCTCATGCAAACCTACGACGGCCGCGAGGGGCCGGTCGTCCACGCCGATTTCTATCGGCTCGCCGGCGCGCAAGATTTGCGCGAGATCGGTTTCGCCGAGGCGGTGCAGGGCGCGGTGACGCTGGTGGAATGGGGCGAGCGCGCGCTGGCGGCGCTGCCGGCCGAGCGGCTCGACGTGACGCTGGAATTCGACCCCGCGCGCGGCCCGGATTATCGCCTGGCGCTGTTCCGGCCGCGCGGGCAGACGATGACCGCCCGCTTCAAAGCCGCCCGCGCCGTCGAGCAACTGCTGGAGCAAGCAGGCTGGGCGCAGGGCCAGCGCCAGCAGATGTACGGCGACGCCTCGACGCGCGCCTATGAGCGGCTGACCGACCCGCACGGGCGCACCGCGATCCTGATGATCGCGCCGCCGCGCCCGCCGGGGCCGCCTCTGCGCTTCGGCAAATCCTACGCCGAGATCGCAAAGCTCTCCTCCGACATCCGCGCCTTTCTCGCCGTCGGCGACGGCCTGCGGGCGCTTGGCTATTCGACGCCGCGCGTCTACGCCTACAGCGTCGCCGACGGGCTGGCCTTGTTGGAGGATTTCGGGGCCGAGACCATCGTCGACGCCAACGGCGTCAACCCCTCGCGCTACGCCGAGGCCGCCGCCTTGCTCGCCGACCTGCACATGCGGCCTTTGCCGCGCGAATTGCTGTTCGCCGGCGAGACCTACGCCTTCCCGGTCTACGACATCGACGCCATGATGATCGAGGTCGAACTAGCGCTCGATTGGTATGCGCCGGCGATCGCGCGCGGCGCGCCGTCGTCGGGGGCGCGGATGCAGTTTTTGGGGCTGTGGCGCGAGATCCTGTCGGGCCCGCTGTCGGCGCCGCTGACCTGGACGCTGCGCGACTACCACTCGCCCAACATCCATTGGCTGGCCGAGCGCAACGGTCTCTCCCGGCTCGGCATCATCGATTTCCAGGACGCGGTGCTCGGGCCGCCGGCCTATGACGTCGCCTCGCTGTTGCAGGATGCGCGCCAGAACGTGCCCGGCGATGTCGAGGCCCGGCTGCTGGCTCTCTACGGGCGCCGGCGCATGCAGGCCGATCCGAGTTTCGATTTCGACGATTTCGTTGCCCATTACGCCATCATGGGCGCACAGCGCGCGACCAAGATTCTGGGCCTGTTCACGCGGCTCGATCGCCGCGATGGCAAGCCGCAATATCTCAAACTGCTGCCGCGCATCGAGCAGACGCTGGCGCGCGATCTCAACCACCCGGCCCTGGAGCCGCTGAAGCGCTGGTTCGAGACGCATCTGCCGCGCGCGCTCGGTTCGCCTGTGGAGGAGCCGTGAAGCCGAAGCTCGTTTTCGTATTCGCTGCCGGCCTCGGCACGCGGATGCGTCCGCTGACCGAGAAGACGCCGAAGCCGCTCATCGAGGTCGCCGGCAAGCCGCTGATCGACCACAGCCTCGACCGTTTCGCCGAGGACGGGGTCGAGACGGCCATCGTCAACGTGCATTATCTGGCCGATTCCATCGAGGCGCATCTGGCCGCGCGCACCCGGCCGCGCATCGTGATTTCCGATGAGCGGGCGCGGCTGCTCGACCAGGGCGGCGCGATCAAGAAAGCGCGGGCGCTGATCGGCGCGGCGCCGTTCTATGTCTGCAACACCGACGCCTTCTGGATCGAGGGGCCGTGCGCCAACCTCGGCCGCCTCGCCGCCGCCTTCGACCCCGCCGCGATGGACGCGATGCTGCTGGTGGCCTCGACCCCCGGCGCCGTCGGCGTCGATTGGCCCGGGGATTTCGAGATGGACCCCGACGGCCGGCTGACCCGCCGCGAACCGCAGACCGTCGCGCCTTTCGTCTACACCGGCGTCGGGATTCTGAAGCCGGAGTTGTTCGACGGCGTGGCCGAGGACGTGTTCAAGCTGGCGCCGTTCTTTTGGCGCGCGGCGGAAGCGGGGCGGCTCTTTGGGTTGCGGCTCGACGGGCTGTGGCTGCATGTGGGGCGGCCGGAGACGATCGCGGAGGCCGAGAGGGCGATCGCAGCCTCGACGCTTTAGGGGCCGGCAGTCGATCCTCCTCGATCGCCTCGCCGGGCCGCCTTTTTTCGCTGGCGCGGCGGGAACAAGCCCTCTATAGACCCGCGCTTAAGCGTCGGGCGGCCGGAACCGGTCGCGCAATCGCGCGGGCGTGGCGGAACTGGTAGACGCGCTGGATTTAGGTTCCAGTGAGCAATCGTGGGGGTTCGAGTCCCTCCGCCCGCACCAACGAGAGCCGCGGCCGGCGCTCTTTTGCAGGGCGTGCGGTCGCTTTGTGCATTTGAACTGACGCCTGCGGGCGGCCTTGGGAACGATGGGACTGACAATGCAGGTGACGGAAACGCTGAGCGAAGGGCTCAAGCGGGCTTACGATGTAGTGATCCCCGCGAGCGACCTCGCCTCCCGGCTCGACAGCGAGCTTGCCGACCTCAAGCAAAAGGTGAAGCTCAACGGCTTCCGCCCTGGCAAGGTGCCAATGGCGCATCTCAAGCGCGTCTATGGCCGCTCGGTCATGGCCGATCTCGTGCAGAAGCAGATCGAGGAAGCCCACAAGCAGATCGTCGACAACGGCAACCTGCGGCTCGCAATGCAGCCGAAGATCGAATTGTCGAAAGAACAGACGGAGATAGAGGCCGCGCTTGAAGCCAAGGGCGATCTCGCCTTCAAGGTCGAGCTGGAAGTGTTGCCGCAGTTCGAGTTGGGCGGCTTCGAGGACATTTCCCTGGAGCGCCCGGTCGCCGAGGTCAGCGACGAGGAGGTCGAGCGCTTCGTGCAGCGCATGGCTGACAGCCGCCGCGCGTTCACCGACCGCCCAGAGGACGAAGCGGCCGAGACCGGCGACAAGCTGACCATCGATTTCGTCGGCAAGATCGACGGCGAGGCTTTCGAGGGCGGGACCAGCCAGGACATCGAGGCGGTGCTCGGCGCCAAGAACTTCATCCCGGGCTTCGAGGACGGCCTCGTTGGCGCCAAGGCCGGCGAACAGCGCGTCGTCGAGGCGCGCTTTCCCGAGAATTACGCCACCGAGGCGCTGGCCGGCAAAGCGGCGAACTTCGA
>JAJYDD010000530.1 GCA_021777795.1 Pseudomonadota bacterium
CGCAGGGCGTCACCGGGCGTTTCTTCCGGAGGAGCCTGTGAGCGGGCGCGACATCCTGGGATTGGCGCTGGCCGGCGCGGCCGGTCTCGCCGTACTGATCCTGACGCCGATCTATTTCGAATTGGACACGGTGCTCAATGTCACCGTCTATATGATTATGGCGATCCTGGCGCTGAGCCTGGCGCTGATCTGGGGCTTCGGCGGCATTCTCTGTTTCGGCCAATCCGCCTTCTTTGGTCTCGGCGCCTACACCTACGCCATCGCCATGTTCAACATGGGCGAGAGCACGGCGCCGCTGCTGCTGTCGATCCTCGTGCCGGCTTTGTTTGCGGCGGCGCTCGGCTATTTCATGTTTTATGGCCGCATCAGCGACGTCTATCTCGGCGTCATCACCCTGACGGTGACGCTGATCCTGTTCAACTCGATCAACTCGACCGCCGGCCCCGAGTTTCACATCGGCGCGGCGCGGCTCGGCGGCTTCAACGGCATCCCCGGCATTCCGCCGCTCAACTGGCCGTTCCAGAAGGACAAACAGGTCGATCTCCAGGGCATGTTCTATCTCTCGACCGCCTCGCTCATCGCCGTTTATTTCGGCTTAAGGGCGCTGCTCGCCAGCCGTTTCGGGCGCGTCATCGTCGGCATCCGCGAGAACGAGCGGCGCGCGGAACTGCTGGGCTACGACGCGCGCGCGTACAAGCTGGCGACCTTCGTCATCGGCGCGGCGCTGGCGGGTTATGCCGGTTGTCTGTTCGCCAACTGGGGCGCCTTCGTCAGCCCCACCATCTTCGGCCTCGCCCAATCGGCGCAGATCATTATCTGGGTCATCGTCGGCGGCCGCGGCGTGTTGATCGGGCCGATCCTGGGCTGCATCGGCATTCAATGGTTGACGGCGGCGCTCGGCGCCAATGCGCCGGCCAGCGGCGGCGCGTGGGCAGCGCTTCTTGGAAATGCGCCGTTGATCCTCGGCGCCATCCTCATCGCCTTCGTGCTGCTCGTGCCAAAAGGCATTGCGCCGACTTTATCCGATCTCGTCGGCCGACGGATGCGCACACGATGACGACGCCGCTTCTGGAGACGCGCGGGCTCGGCATGCGCTTCGGCGGCGTGCAGGCGGTGCGCGATGTCGATTTCGTGCTCGCCGAGCGCGAGTTGCGTTGCCTGATCGGCCCCAACGGCGCCGGCAAGAGCACCTTCTTCAAGATGCTGACGGGGCAGTTGCAGCCGACTTCGGGCCAAGTGCTGCTGCGCGGCGAGGATATTTCGCGCCAGGCGCCGCACGAAATCGCGCGGCGCGGAATCGGCATCAAGACCCAGGCGCCGACGGTGTTCGAGGGCCTCAGCGTGCGCGAAAACCTGTGGCTGTCGGCGGCGCGCGTCGCGCGCGGCGCCAAAGCCCGCTCCATCGTCAACCAGATGCTGGAGCGCATGGGCGTCGGCGACGTCGCCGGCCGCATCGTCGGCGAGCTTGCGCATGGCCAGCGCCAATGGGTGGAGCTTGGCGTCGTGCTGGCGACCGACCCCGATCTCGTTCTGCTCGACGAGCCGGCGGCGGGCATGACCGACAAGGAGGTGCTGCGCACCGTCGATCTCGTGCGCGAGATCAACAAGACCAAGGCGCTCATCGTCGTCGAGCACGACATGCAGTTCATCCGCATGATCGCCGGCAAGGTGACCGTGTTCAACCAAGGCGCGGTGCTGGTTGAGGACAACGTCGAGGCGATATTGAAGAACCCGACGGTGCGCGACGTCTATCTTGGCAAACAGGCGGCGGCGTGATGCTGGAAGTCTCCGATCTCAGCGCCGGCTACGGGCGCATCCCGATCCTCAACAAGGTGACGTTCTCGGTCGCTGAGGGCGAGTTCGTCGGCGTGCTCGGTCACAACGGCATGGGCAAGACGACGCTGCTGCGGGCGCTGATGGGCTATCTGCCGGCGACCTCCGGCCGCGTCGTCTTCGCCGGCGTCGATCTCACCCGCGCCGAGCCTTACGCGCGCGCCCGCTCCGGCATCGGCTATGTGCCGCAGGGCCGCGAGATTTTCCCGGCCCTCAGCGTGCGCGAAAACCTGCGCATGGGCGCGTTGAACCGCAAGGACGAGGCGAGCGTCATCGAGGCGGCGCTGGTCGAGTTCCCGCGCCTCACGCGGCTGATGGACCGGCCGGGGGGCGCGCTCTCCGGCGGCGAGCAGCAATTGCTGGCGATGGCGCGTTGTCTGGTCGGCGCGCCCAAGCTGATCCTTCTCGACGAGCCGACCGAGGGCATCCAGCCCTCTATCATCGACGAGATCGTCGAGACGCTGCTGCGTTTGCGCGACAAGGGTGGGCTGACGATGATCCTGGTCGAGCAGAACCTCGATTTCATCGCGGCGCTGTCGCAGCGCGTGCTGATGATCCAGAAGGGCGCCATCGTGCGCTCGGCCAAGCCCGAGGAACTGCACAATCTCGGGCTCATGCATGAATTTATCGGCGTCGACGAATAGCCGCGCCACAGGTTAATCAAAAAGGGAGGTCGTCATGACAGTCAAACGCCCCACGCTCGAACAAATGATGGATATCGTCGATAGCTTCGGCATGAACATGGAGCCGGAGCGGGTGTCGGAGTTTCTCTCCTTGATGGAGCCGAATTTCGCCGCCTACGATCTCGTCGACCAGACGCCCGACGAGATCCCGCTGGTCAAATATCCGCGCACCCCCGGCTACCGCCCTTCCGCCGCAGAGAACCCGCTCAACGCCTGGTATGTGAAGACCGACATTCAGGGCGCTTCGAGCGGCAAGCTCAAGGGCAAGACGGTGGCGGTGAAGGACAATGTCTGCGTCGCCGGCGTGCCTATGATGAACGGCTCCTCGACGCTCGAAGGCTATATCCCCAATATCGACGCCACCGTCGTCGCGCGGTTGCTCGACGCCGGCGCCGTCATCAAGGGCAAGTCGCATTGCGAATTGTTCTGCCTCTCCGGCGGCAGCCACACCGGCGCGCTCGGCCCCGTCCACAATCCCCATAAGCACGGCTATTCCGCCGGCGGCTCGTCCTCGGGCAGCGGCGCGCTGGTGGCGGCCGGCGAGGTCGATCTCGCCATCGGCGGCGACCAGGGTGGCTCGATTCGTATGCCGGCTTCGTTCTGCGGCATCTATGGCATGAAGGCGACGCACGGGCTGGTGCCCTATACCGGCGTCATGCCAATTGAATCCACCATCGACCACACCGGCCCGATGACGGCCAATG
>JAJYDD010000042.1 GCA_021777795.1 Pseudomonadota bacterium
ACCGTCGTTGATCGTCACCGAGACCGGCGTCGGTTACCGCTTCCGCGAGGCGGGAACTTGAGGCCGCATTGACAAGCCCGCCGCTCCTGCGCCACGACCGGACGCCTGGGAGGATCTCGTGAGCAAACCGCGCATCGCCGTCATCGGCAGCAGCAACACCGATCTCGTGACCTATGTGAACCGGATGCCGGCGCCGGGCGAGACGATCGAGGCGCCGAGCTTTGAAATGGGCTTCGGCGGCAAGGGCGCCAATCAGGCGGCAGCGGCGGCCAAACTGGGCGCCGAGGTGGTGATGGTGACCGCCCTCGGCGACGATCTCTTCGGCGACAATACGATGCGCAATTTCGCCGCGCTCGGCATGGATACAAGCCATGTCAAGCGCGTCGCCGGGACGCCGAGCGGCGTGGCGACGATCCTGGTCGATGCAAGCGGCGAGAACTGCATCGTCATCGTCAAGGGCGCCAATGGCGAGCTGTCGCCCGCCGACGTCGAGCGCGCCGGCGCGGCGCTGAAGACCTGCGACCTCATCCTGTTGCAACTCGAAGTGCCGCTGGAGACGGTTTACGCCGCCATCCGCTTCGGCAAGGCGCATGGCGTCAAGACCGTGCTCAACCCGGCGCCGGCGACGCCTGCGCTCGACATCGCCTATGTGCGCGAGGTCGATTATTTCATCCCCAACGAAAGCGAACTCGCCATTCTAACCGGGATGCCGACCCAGACCGATGCCGATGTCGAGGCGGCGGCCAAGAGCCTCATAGCGCAAGGCGTGCAAGCGGTGATCGTGACGCTGGGCGGACGCGGCGCGTTGCTCGCGACCGCCGAAGGGACGCAACGCATCGCGCCGACGCCGGTGACGCCGCTCGACACCACGGGCGCCGGCGACGCCTTCGTCGGGGCCTTCGCGCGCTTCCACGGCAGCAGGGCGAGCCTCGACGAAGCGCTGACCCGCGCGGCCCGCTACGCCGCCGATTCCGTCACCCGCAAGGGTGCGCAGGGTTCTTACGCGACCGAGGCCGAGTTCGAGACCTTCGAGCGAGGGCTCGGCGGCCGACGTTAACCTGCCCCCGGTAAACCCCTGGGGTGTACCTCGCCGCGACCATGCGCTAACAGCCGAGCGCTCTTGAAAGGCGAAGCGATGTTGTGGATCGCGCTGGCCGCCATGACCGGCCTTGCGATGGGATTTGTGCTCTGGCCTCTGGCCTTTCGCAGGCGCGAGCGCGCCGGCGAGAGCCGCGAGGCGGATTTCTATCGCGCCCAGCTCGACGAGATCGCGCGCGACGTCGAGCGCGGGCAATTGCCGCCCGACGAGGCCGCCTCCGCCCGCACCGAGGCGGCGCGCAGGCTCCTCGCCGCCAGCGACAAGCTGACGCAGGCCAAGCCCGCCAGCGCGCTGTGGCGGCGGCGGGCGGCGGCGGTCGTCGTCTTCGTCGTCCTGCCGCTGGTGGCGCTCGGGGTCTATGCCCGCGTCGGCCAGCCGGACCTGCCGGACGAACCGCTCGCCGCGCGCCGCATGGATCTCAACGCCCCCGGCGCCATCGAGGCGGCGGTGTCCAAGATCGAGGCGCATCTGATGAAGGAGCCGGGCGACATGCGCGGCTGGGAGGTGCTGGCCCCGGTCTATATGCGCCTGGGCCGCTTCGCCGACGCCGCAGGCGCCTATCGGCAGGCGATCCGGCTCGGCGACGATTCGCCGCAGGCGCGCGCCGCGCTCGGCGAGGCGCTGGTGGCGATGGCCGACGGCGTCGTCACCGCCGACGCGCGCGCCGAGTTCGACAAGGCCGCCGATACGCCGAAAGCCAAGTTCTATCTGGCGCTCGCCGCCGAACAGGACGGCAAGAAGGACGAGGCGAAAAAAGCCTATGAGGCGCTGGCGCCGCTGGCCAAGGGCGATGCGCCGTGGATGCTGGGGCTGCGCGCCCATCTGGCGGCGCTGAACGGCGGCGCCGCGACCGCCGCCCCGCAAACCGCCAGCGCACCGGCCTTCCCGCCGGAGCAGCTCAAGATGATAAAGGGCATGGTGCAGGGGCTCGCCGGCCGGCTCGCCAAGCAGGGCGGCAGCGCTGAGGAATGGGCCCGCCTCATTCGCGCCTATTCCGTGCTGCACGAACCCGATAAGGCGCGCGAGGCGCTGGCCTCGGCCCGCAAAGCGCTGGGCGCCAACGCCGACATCGACGCGCTGGCGCGCGAACTCAGGCTTTAGACGATGACCCGCAAGCAGTTCCGTCTCGTCTTCATCGCCGGCGCGCTCTGCATCGGCGGCGCGGCAGTCGGCCTGGTGCTTTATGCGATGAGCGGCAGCATCGCTTTGTTCCTGACCCCGAGCGAAATCGTCGAGAAGAACGTCGCGCCCGGTGCGCGGCTTCGCGTCGGCGGGCTCGTCGTCAAGGGCTCCTCGGCCAAGACCGCCAGCGACCTGACGTTCCAGGTGACGGACGGGCCGCACGAACTGGGCGTCGATTGCGCCGGCGAATGTTTCGCCACCGTGCCGGACTTGTTCCGCGAGGGCCAGGGCGTCGTGGTCGAGGGCGTGCTGACGGCTTCGCATAAATTGGCCGCCGATTCCATTCTCGCCAAGCACGATGAGCGCTATATGCCGCGTGAGGTGGTCGAGGCGCTGAAAAAGCAGGGCCGCTGGCAAGAAGGCCAACAAGAGGGCGAGAAATGATCGTCGAGGCCGGCCATTACGCGCTGACGCTGGCGCTAGCGCTGAGCGTGCTGCAATTCGCGCTGCCTTTCTGGGGCGCAAGGCGCGGCGACGTGACGCTGATGCGGGTCGCCGACAGCGCCGCGCTCGGGCAGTTCCTGTTCGTCGGCCTCGCCTTCACGGCGCTCGCCTATGCGCATCTGACGTCGGATTTCTCGGTCCTCAACGTCTTCGAGAACTCGCATAGCGCGATGCCGGCGATCTACAAATTCTCCGGCGTCTGGGGCAACCACGAGGGCTCGATGCTGCTGTGGTCGTCGATCCTGGCGCTGTTCGGGGCGCTGGTGGCCTCGACCGGCGGCGGATTGCCGCTGCGGCTGCGCGCCGACGCGCTCGCCGTCCAGGGCCTGATCGGCGCGGCCTTCCTGGTGTTCATCCTGAAAACCTCCGACCCCTTCGTGCGGCTCAGCCCCGCGCCGTTCGAGGGCCGCGACCTCAACCCGATCCTGCAAGACCCTGGGCTGGCCATCCATCCGCCGCTGCTCTACATCGGCTATGTCGGCTTCTCGATCGTGTTCTCCTTCGCCGCCGCCGCGCTGGTCGAGGGCCGGATCGACGCCGCCTGGGCGCGTTTCGTGCGCCCCTATGCGCTCATCGCCTGGAGCTTTCTGACGCTCGGCATCGCGATGGGCTCCTACTGGGCCTATTACACGCTGGGCTGGGGCGGGTTCTGGTTTTGGGATCCGGTCGAGAACGCCTCGTTGATGCCCTGGCTCGCCGGCACCGCCTTCCTGCATTCCGTCGCCGTGATGGAGAAGCGCGACGCCTTGAAGGTGTGGACGATCTTTCTGGCCATCCTCGCCTTCTCGTTCTCGCTGCTCGGAACCTTCCTGGTGCGCTCGGGCGTGTTGACCTCGGTGCACGCCTTCGCCAACGATCCCTCGCGCGGCGTCGCCATCCTCATCATTCTGGCCGCCTTCATCGCCGGTTCGCTGGCTTTGTTCGCTTGGCGGGCGCCGGTGCTGAAACAGGGCGGGCTGTTCGCGCCGATCTCGCGCGAGGGCGCGCTGGTGGTCAACAACCTGTTCCTCACCTCCGCCTGCGCGGCGGTGCTGGTGGGCACGCTCTACCCGCTGGCCTTGGAGCAACTCACCGGCGCCAAGATCAGCGTCGGTCCGCCGTTCTTCAACATGAGCGCCGGCACGCTTCTGCTGGCGACGACCTTCCTGATGCCCTTCGGTTTCTCGCTGAGCTGGAAGCGCGGCGATCTCCTAGGGGTCGCGCAGCGGCTCAGCGTCGCGCTGGCGGGCGGCGTGGCGACGCTGGCGGCGCTTTTGGCGATCACGCGCGGCGGCCCGGTGCTGGCGCCGATCGCGGCGGCGACGGCGGTATTCGTCATGCTGGGCTCAGTCGCCGAGGCGTTCGCCCGCGTCTTTCGCGGCCGGGCGAAGCTCGGCGTCGCTTTGCATCGGGCGCGCGGGCTGCCGCTGTCGTTCTGGGGCGGGGCGCTGGCGCATTTCGGCGTCGGCGTGCTGCTGCTCGGCCTCTCGGCCACCGGCTTCGGCTCGGAGGCGATCGTCGCTATGCGGCCGGGCCTGCCGGTCGCCGTCGGCCCCTATAACGTGACCTACGAACGGCTGATGTCCGTACCGGGACCGAATTACCAGGAGACCGCGGCGCGCATGAAGGTGACGCTCGACGGCGCGCCGGTGACGACGCTGGAGCCGGCGCGGCGTAATTTTGGCGCGCGACGCATGGCGACCAGCCAGGCCGGCATCGCGACGCTGCATCTGGGCCAGCTTTATATCTCGATCTCCGACCCCTCGCCCGACGGCTCGCTGCCGACGCGGCTCTACTGGAAGCCGCTGGTGACGCTGATCTGGCTCGGCGCGTTGATGATGGCGGCGGGCGGGGCGGCCTCGCTCGCCGACCGGCGCCTGCGCATCGGCGCGCCGGTGCGCGCCAAGGCCGGGGCGGGGCTCGCGCCGGCAGGAGAGCGTTTGGCATGAGGCGGCTTCGGCTCGCGCTGCTGGCGCTGATCGTCGCCGTGCCGGCTTTCGCGGTGCAGCCGAACGAGATGCTGAAAGACCCGGCGCAGGAAGCGCGCGCGCGGGCGTTGTCGGCGCAACTGCGCTGCCTCGTCTGCCAGAACGAATCCATCGACGAATCCGACGCCGATCTCGCCCGCGACATCCGGCTGTTGATCCGGCGGCGCATCGTGGCGGGTGAGACCAACACGCAGATCCGCGATTTCCTTGTCTCGCGCTACGGCGATTTCATCCTCTTGAAGCCGCCGTTGATGCTGTCGACGGCGCTGCTTTGGTTCAGCGCGCCGCTGGCGTTGCTGGCCGGCGCCTTGGCCGTCTGGGCCGCGATCCGCCGCCGCCCGAAGCCGCCGGCGCCGCTCAGCGCCGAAGAGGAGCGGCGGCTGGCGGAATTGGGCGAAAGCTAGCCGCGCCGCGCGCCGAGCAAAAACTCCCTTGCCCCCTCGCCGCCGAGGATCGGCGAGGGGATCAGGCCCAGCGCGCGCCAGCCCAGCGCCTCGACCGCCGCGCGCACGGTCTCGCAGGCGTCCGCCAGCGCCGCTTCGTCCTTGACCTGCCCCTTGACCAGCCGCCCCGGCCCGACCTCGAACTGCGGCTTGACTAAAGTGACGAGCCACGCCCCTTCGGCCGCCAGCGGCAGCACGGACGGCAGAACCAGACGTTGCGAGATGAAACTCACGTCGCAAACCACGGCCTCGGGCGGCGTCTCGAAATCGGCGCCCGTCAGCGACCGCGCGTCGCGGCCTTCGAGCCCGCGCACGCGCGCATCGGCGGCGAGGCGCGCATCGAGTTGGCCGTGACCGACATCGACCGCCACCACCGCACGCGCGCCGCGCGCCAGCAAGACATCGGTGAAGCCGCCGGTCGAGGCCCCGAGATCGAGACAGAGCCGGCCGGCGGGATCGAGGCCAAAGGCGTCGAGCGCGGCGGCGAGTTTGAGGCCGCCGCGCGAGGCCCAGGGATGGGCGGCGCTCGCCTCCAGCCGCGCTTGGAGTGAGAGCGCCTGCGAGGCCTTGCGCACGGGCTCGCCGTCGGCGCGGACGAGGCCCGCCTCGATCGCCTCCTGCGCCCGCGCCCGGCTGGCGAACAGGCCACGCTCCACCAGCAGGAGATCGGCGCGCTTGCGCAAGGTCAAGCGGCCTTGCGCGCCAGCACGAACAGGCGCGGATAGATGAACAGCACCTTGCCGTCGTCCTCGACCTCGTAGGATTCGCTAAGGTCGCGGCGGTAGCGGGCGAGGAACTCCTGGCGCTCCGGCGGCGCCAGCGGCGCGAGGAACGGGCGCAAGGCCGAGCCGCGGAACCAATCGACGATCGCCTCGACGCCATCGAGCGGATGGACATAGGCGGTCTGCCAGATGTCGAGCGATTGCGCGACCGGCCGCAGCCAGCGGTAATAATCGCCATAAGTGGCGATGACGGCGCGCGTCTTGGCGACCGGCACCAGGCGGTCGGCCCAGGGGCCGTCGGCGGCGATCAGCCGCATCAGCGCGTGGCTCGGCTCCTGGCGGTTGTCGGGCATCTGCACGGCCAGCGTTCCGCCCGGCGCGAGCCAGTCCATCAGTCGGGCGAACAGCCCTTCATGGTCGCCGAGCCATTGCAGGACACTGTCGGCGACGACGAGATCGGGCGGCGCCTGCGGCCGGAAGTCGGCGATATCGGCGCAGACGAACGCGGCGCCGGGCGCGCGCTCGGCGGCGACAGCGAGCATCGGCGCCGACTGATCGACGCCGGTGATTCGCGCTTGCGGGAAACGTTCGGCCAACATGCGCGTGCTTGCCCCCGAACCGCAGCCGAGATCGACGATGCGGCGGGGATCGCCCTGCACGCGCGACAAAAGATCTCGCACCACCCCCACGCGCTCGGCGTCGAAGCGCAGCAGCAGTTCCGGTTCCCAGGCAAACTCCGGCGAGAGATTCGTCATGATGCCCTTCCTAACGATTCGGGCGCGTCGTCGCTTAGTAACATGTCACGAATGAGGAGCGCGGCGGGCGCCGATTTTCGGTTGTTTGCCGGCATTTTTAGCCCGCATTCGGCCCAGGCCTTGCCGGGCCGCCAAGATTTTGGCTTGCAACACCCTCGGGCAAGGATAGCGCTTTACGCGTAAATCCGGTTGCGTTCGCGCTCCACATGGACATTATATTCGAGAACGGACGAAATTACTTGACGTAAAGTCAAGTTGCTGGATGAGAGGACAGGAACAATGTCGGGCAAGCGCGTATTGGTGACCGGAGGGTCTGGATTTCTCGGCTCCCACTTGTGCGAGCGTCTGCTTTCGGCGGGCAACGACGTGCTTTGCGTCGATAATTTCTTCTCCTCGACCCGCCACAATATCGACCATCTGCTCGGCAATAGGCGCTTTGAATTGCTCCGGCATGACGTAACGTTCCCGTTGTACGTCGAGGTCGACGAGATTTACAATCTCGCCTGCCCGGCCTCGCCGGTTCATTATCAATTCGACCCCGTGCAGACCACCAAGACCAGCGTGCTCGGCGCCATCAATATGCTGGGGCTCGCCAAGCGGCTGAAGATCAAGATTTTGCAGGCCTCCACTTCCGAGGTCTATGGCGATCCGAAAATTCACCCGCAATCGGAAGAATATTGGGGCAACGTCAACCCGATCGGCGTGCGCTCCTGCTACGACGAAGGCAAGCGTTGCGCGGAGACATTGTTCTTCGATTATGTGCGCCAGCATCGTCTGGCCGCCAAGGTAGTGCGCATCTTCAATACCTATGGTCCGCGGATGCATCCAAGCGACGGTCGCGTCGTCTCCAATTTCATCATCCAGGCGCTGAAGGGCGAAGACATCACCCTTTACGGCGACGGGCAGCAGACGCGCTCGTTCTGCTATGTCGACGATCTCGTCGAGGGATTCCTCCGCATGATGGCGACCGACCCCGCTCAGACCGGGCCGGTCAACCTCGGCAATCCCGCCGAATTCACGATTCGCGAGCTGGCGACGCTGGTGCTGGAATTGACGGGTTCGCCCTCCAAGTTGGTGTTCCGGCCGCTGCCGGCCGACGACCCCAAGCAGCGCAAGCCCGACATCCGCGTCGCCGAGGCGGTGCTCGGCTGGCGCCCGACCGTGCGGCTGCGCGAGGGGCTGACCCGCACCATCGCCTATTTCGAGGCCTCGCTCGGCGGCGAGGTCGCGCATATCGGCATCGGCGCGGCGCGGCGCGCGGTCGCCTGAAGTCAGCGTGGCTTGGCGACCGGGCAAGTCGACATGCCGAGCAGGCTGTAGAGCGGGCACGTGCCGAAAACGGCGGTAAACAGCGGGATCACGCCGATCCAGCCAATCCACCGGTAGCTTGCGCCCGGCGCCAGATAGCCGAGCGCGAAGGCGATCAGCGCCAGCCCGACGACGATCCGCACCACGCGATCGACGGTCCCGACATTGGTCTTGAACATGCGTTCCTCCTCTTGCCGCTGCGGCGGCTTGCGGCGAGAGGAGAGCGCGCTTTTCGCGGCGGCGTCGCTGAGCCAGCGCAAACGCCAGCCTTTCCGCAAGCCCCGAGGGGCTGTATGCAGGCCCATGCCCGCCCGTCCCGAAAATCCGCTCGGCGATTATCTGCGCGAGCGCCGCGCCCGGCTCGATCCCGCCGCCTTCGGCCTGCCGCTGACGCGCCGGCGCACCCCGGGACTGCGGCGCGAGGAGGTGGCGCAGCGCGCCCATGTCAGCGCCACCTGGTACACTTGGCTCGAACAGGGGCGCGGCGGCGCGCCCTCGGCCGACGTGCTCGACCGCATCGCCCGCGCGCTGGGGCTGAACGAGGTCGAGCGCGAACATCTGTTTCTCATCGGCCTCGGCCGGCCGCCGGAGGCGCGCTATCGCGGCGATCGCGGGGTTCCCGAGCATCTGCGGCGCGTGCTCGACGCTTTCGTTTTCAGCCCCGCCTATATCCGCACCGCGACCTGGGACATTCTGGCCTGGAACCGCGCCGCCTCCGCCGTGCTGACCGATTACGCCGAAATCCCCGCCGCCGAGCGCAACCTGCTGCGATTGTTCTTCCTGGAGCCGCGGATGCGCGCCTCGCAGACGCAATGGCTGCATGTGGCGCGCGTGCTAGTCGCCGCCTTCCGCGCCGATGTCGCCCGCGCCGGAGCGGGCGCCGCCGCGCGCGGATTAATCGACGAGCTTTCGCGCGCGAGCCCGGAATTCGCGGCGATCTGGCGCGAGAACGAGGTGCGCGGCGCCGAAGGCATGGTCGCCAAGCGCATCCGCCACCCGCAAGCCGGCTGGCTCGATCTCGAATATTCGATCTTCGCCGTCGCCGGCCGCCCCGATCTCGACATGGCCGTGTTCACGCCCGGCAACGTGGGGACCGCCAGCCGAATCCAGGCGCTGTTGCGCTCCCCCGTCGGCTGAGCCGCGCTCAGACGAAGCGCAGGAATTCGTCGATCCCCGCACGCGGCGCGCGATAAGCGTTGGCGGGGTGGCTCATGTCGGCGCGGCCGAAGGCTACGCCGCACAGGAAGACGCGCTCTCGCGGAATCTCGAACAGCTCGCGAATCGTCCCCGCATATTGCGCCAACGCCGCCTGCGCCAGCGTCGCCACGCCCTCGGCATGGGCGGCGAGCATGAAGCAAGCGAGGAAATTGCCGACGTCGAGCGCGCCATACGCCCCCATATCGGCGGGCATGGTGACGAGGGCGACATGCGGCGCGCCGAAAAAGCGGAAATTCTCGACGAAATGCGCCTCGCGCGCCGCGCGGTCCTCGCGCTGGATCGACAGCGCGCCGTAGAGGCCGAAGCCGACCTCGCGCCGGCGTTGCAGATGAACGCCGGTGAAGCCGGGCGGATAGGGAACGTCGGTCGTCGTCGGCGCCCTGGCGCTGGCGAGGCGGGTCAGCGCCTCGGCGAGTTTCAGCGTCGTCTGCGGCCGGGTGACGAGGATCTCCCAGGGCTGCACATTGCTCCACGACGCCGCCCAGCGCGCGGTGTCGGTGAGGCGCGCGATCGTCGCCTCGGGGATGGGATCGGGCAGGAAGGCGCGGCAACTGAAGCGCGAGCGCATCAGGCGGCCGAGGCGCTCGGCGTCTTCGTTGGCTTCCAAATCGGCCATTCGCTATTCCTTCGGCTTCAGCGCGGGCACGGGACCATAAAGGCGCCGCTCGCCGGCGAAAATGGGCGCCGGCGCCGGCAGCGACACCGGCCCGTTCGGCGTCTCCACCTCGAAGCGGCGCAGATGCGGATGACGGGCGAGCCCCGCCATGTCGTTGACGGCGGCGAAGGCGATGTCGGCCTCCAGCAGCGCCGCGACCGCCTCCGCCTCGGTGCGGCGCGCAAAGCCTTCGCCGACCAGCGCGTCGGTCTCGGCGCGATGGGCGACGCGAGCGACATTGACGGCGAAGCGCGGGTCGGTCCCCAGATCCGGGCGGCCGAGGAAAAGCTCGCAGAGTTTGCGCCATTCCCGGTCGCTCTGCACGGAGATCAGCAGCGGCCGGCCGTCGCTCGTCTCGTAGACGCCATAGGGGGCGATCGAGGGATGCGCCATGCCGATGCGCTGCGGCGGCTGGCCGCCTTCAAAGGCCAGCAACGGCACCGCCAGCCAGTCCGCCATCACGTCGAACATCGACACCGAGATCTGCGCGCCCTTGCCCGTCACGCCCCGGCGAATCAGCGCTTCGAGAATGGCGGCGTAGGCGGTGGCGCCGGTGGCGATGTCGACGATGGAGAGACCGACGCGCGCGGGCTCCGAGGGGCCGCCGGTGATCGAGCAGAGGCCGGAATCGGCCTGTATGAGCAGGTCGTAAGCCTTGCGCTCGGCCATAGGGCCGGTCTCGCCATAGCCGCTGATCGCGCAGACGATCAATCTGGGATAATCACGCGCCAGCCGCTCGACATCGAAGCCGAGGCGGGCGAGCGCGCCGACCTTGAGGTTCTGGATCAGCACATCGGCGCCGGCGATGAGCTTTTCCAGCGCCGCCTTGCCCTGGGGCGCGGCGAGATCGAGCGTCACACTCTGCTTGCCGCGATTGAGCCAGACGAAATAGCTCGATTGCCCCGCCGCCAGCCGGTCATAGCCGCGCGCGAAATCCCCCTCCGGGCGCTCGATTTTGACGACATGGGCGCCGGCGTCGGCGAGCCGCGAGGAGGCGAAGGGCGCCGCCACCGCCTGCTCCACCGCCACCACCGTCAGCCCCGCGAGGGGAAGCGCGACTGTCTCGGGTTGCAAAACCGTCATTTCCCCTGCCCTTGGCGTCCACGGGCGCCATCATAACAACGCGCAAGCCGCCGCGCGACACAAGCTTGGCGCGCGCGCCGCACCGGCGCTAAAGTCGCCCAAGACGAGGCCGGTTCGCGCCTCGGGAGGAAGCCGCCATGCCGTCCGCCGCGCGTCTCTCGCTGCATGTGCCCGAGCCCAGCGTGCGGCCGGGCGGCAAGCCGGATTTCTCGCATGTCGGCTTCGCGCCGGCCGGCGAGGCGAGGCGCCCGCCCGTGGACGCCGACCCCGCCGAGTTCCGCGATCTCGCCTATTCGCTGATTCGGGTCCTCGACGACGCGGGCGCGGCCGTCGGGCCGTGGGCCGAGGCGCTTTCGGCCGCCGATTTGCGCCAGGGCCTGCGCGACATGATGCTGACGCGCGCCTATGACGCGCGCATGGTGCTGTCGCAGCGCCAGGGCAAGACCTCGTTCTATGTCCAGTGTCTGGGCGAGGAGGCGGTCGCCTGCGCCCATCGCAAGGCGCTGGCGCCCGGCGACATGTGCTTTCCCACCTACCGCCAACAGGGGCTTTTGATCGCCGCCGGCTGGCCGCTGGTAGATATGATGAACTCCGTCTTCTCCAACGAAAAGGACCGGCTCAAGGGCCGGCAACTGCCCACCATGTATTCGGCGCGCGAGGCTGGGTTCTTCACCGTCTCCGGCAATCTCGGCACGCAATATCCGCAGGCCGTCGGCTGGGCGATGGCCTCGGCGATCGCCGGCGACGATAAGATCGCCTCGGCCTGGATCGGCGACGGCGCGACGGCGGAAAGCGATTTCCACGCCGCTCTGGTGTTCGCCAGCGTCTATCGCGCGCCGGTGATCCTCAACGTCGTCAACAACCAATGGGCGATTTCGTCCTATCAGGGCATCGCCGGCGGCGAGAGCGTCAAATTCGCCTCGCGCGGCCACGGCTTCGGCATCGCCTCGCTGCGCGCCGACGGCAACGATTACCTCGCCGTCCACGCCGTTTCCGCCTGGGCGGCGCAGCGCGCGCGGGCGAATCTCGGGCCGACGCTGATCGAATGGGTCACCTATCGCGCCGCCGCCCATTCGACCTCCGACGATCCCGGCAAATACCGCCCGCGCGACGAAGGCGCGGCCTGGCCGCTCGGCGATCCCTTGGAACGGCTGAAACTGCATTTGATAAAGCGCGGCGAATGGAGCGAGGAACGCCACGCCCAGATGCGCGCCGAGATCGACGCCGAGGTGCTCGACGCCGCGCGCGACGCCGAGAGCCACGGCACGCTGCACGACGGCCCGACGCCGAGCCCCGCCAGCATGTTCGAGGATGTCTACAAAGACATGCCGCGCCATCTGCGCGAGCAGCGCCAGCAACTCGGGGTCTGACATGCCGAGGCTCTCGATGGTCGAGGCGATCCGCGACGCGCTCGACGTCAAAATGGCGGAAGATCAAAAGGTCGTCGTGTTCGGCGAGGATGTCGGCTACTTCGGCGGCGTGTTCCGCTGCACCGAGGGCCTGCAACGCAAATACGGCAAGTCGCGCTGTTTCGATGCGCCGATCAACGAGAGCGGCATCGTCGGCGTCGCCATCGGCATGGGCGCTTACGGCCTGCGCCCGGTCGCCGAAATCCAGTTCGCCGATTACGTCTATCCCGCCTATGACCAGATCGTCTCCGAGGCGGCGCGCTTGCGCTATCGCTCGGGGGCTGAGTTTTTCGCGCCGCTGGTGCTGAGGATGCCCTGCGGCGGCGGCATCTATGGCGGACAGACGCACAGCCAGAGCCCGGAGGCGGTGTTCACCCATGTCTGCGGGCTGAAGACCGTCATCCCCTCCAATCCCTATGACGCGAAAGGCCTGCTCATTTCGGCGATCGAGGACGACGATCCCGTCATCTTCCTGGAGCCCAAGCGCCTCTATAACGGCCCGTTCTCCGGCCACCCCGACCAGCCCGCCGTCGCCTGGGCCAAGCACCCGCTGAGCGAGACGCCGGAAGGGCGCTATGTCGTGCCGCTCGGCAAGGCGGCGGTGCGGCGCGAGGGCAAGGGCGTCACGGTGCTGTGCTACGGCACGATGGTCCATGTCTCCGAGGCCGCCGCCGAGGAGACCGGGGTTGACGCCGAAATCCTCGACCTTCGCTCGCTGATCCCGCTCGACATCGACGCCATCGTCGCCTCGGTGGAAAAGACAGGGCGCTGCGTCATCGTCCATGAGGCGACGCTGACTTCCGGCTTCGGCGCGGAACTGGCGGCGCAGGTGGCGGAACGCTGCTTCTACGCGCTGGAGACGCCGATCCGCCGCGTCGCCGGCTGGGACACGCCCTATCCGCACGCCGAGGAATGGAGCTATTTCCCCGGCCCCGAGCGCGTCGGGCGCGCGCTCCTCGCCGCGATGGAGGGCTAAAATGGGCGCCCGCTCGATTCGTCTGCCCGATGTCGGCGAGGGCGTCGCCGAGGCCGAGATCGCCGAATGGCATGTGAAGGCTGGCGACCTCGTGCGCGAGGATCAGGTCGTTTGCGCCGTGATGACTGACAAGGCGACGGTCGAGATCCCGACGCCGGTCGCGGGCACCGTGCTGGCGCTCGGCGGCGAGGTCGGCGACGTGCTGGCGGTCGGCTCGGAGCTTTTCCGCATCGACGCGCCAGACCTGCCCGATCAACCGATGCCCGCACCGCGCAAAGCGGCCGTCGAGACGCCCGCGCGGGTTGAGGCGCCCGCGCCCGTCGAGACGCCGACGCCCCCTCGACCCGTAGGAGAACGCCCGCTCGCCTCGCCAGCCGTGCGCTTGCGCGCGCGCGAAGCCGGCGTCGATCTCAGGCAAGTGCGCGGCTCCGGCCCGGCGGGGCGCATCACCCACGACGATCTCACAACTTTCCTCGAAGCGCCGGCCCCGCAGCCCGCACGGGGACGCGCACCCAATCCAGCCGTCGAGACCATCAAAGTGGTGGGCCTGCGCCGCCGCATTGCGCAAAACATGGCGGAATCGACGCGCCGCGTCGCCCATTTTTCTTATGTCGAGGAAGTCGACGTCACCGCATTGGAGGAGGCGCGCGCGGCGCTCAACGCCAACCCGCGACAGCCGCGCCTGACGATGCTGCCATTCCTGATGCTGGCCATCGTCAAGGCAGCGGCGGATTTTCCGCAGATCAACGCCCATTACGACGACGAGGCCGAGGTGATCCGCCGCTTCGGCGCCGTGCATCTCGGCGTCGCCACGCAGACGCCTTCCGGCCTCACCGTGCCTGTTGTGCGCCACGCCGAAACGCTGGGCCTTTACGAAGCGGCGCGCGAGATGAAGCGCGTCACCGAGGCCGCCCGCGCCGGGCTCGGCGCGCGCGACGAAATGTCCGGCTCGACGATCACGCTGACCTCGCTCGGGCCGCTCGGCGGCATCGTCTCGACGCCGGTCATCAACCGGCCGGAGGTCGCCATTGTCGGCGTCAACAAAATTGTCGTCAGGCCGGTCTGGCGCGACAACGCTTTCGCGCCGCGCAAGGTGATGAACCTTTCGTCCTCCTTCGATCATCGCGTGGTCGACGGGTTCGACGCCGCAAGCTTCATCCAGCGGCTGCGGGTCTTGCTGGAGCAGCCGGCGCTTTTATTTGTGGAGGGCGCATGACCGAGCTGTCCTGCAAGGTTCTCATCATCGGCGGCGGCCCCGGCGGCTATGTCTGCGCCATCAAGGCCGGCCAACTCGGCCTCGATACGATCCTGGTTGAAGCGGAGCGGGTCGGCGGGACGTGTCTGAACATTGGCTGCATCCCCTCGAAGGCGCTCATCCACGCCGCCGAGACGTTTCACGCCCAGGGCGAGGAGGCGATGGGCATTTCGGGCCCGCGCCGCCTCGATTACGCCAAAACCATCGCCTGGAAGGACGGGATCGTCTCGCGCCTGACGACGGGCGTCGGCGCCTTGTTGAAAAAAGCCGGTGTGCGCTCGCTGCGCGGTCGTGCCGCTTTGGTTGACGGCAAGACGGCCATCGTCGCCGCCGATACCGGCGAGAGCCGCATCCGCTGCGAGCATCTGGTCATCGCCACGGGGTCCGAGCCCGCCGCGCTGCCGGCGCTGCCGTTCGGTGGTGACGTCATCTCCTCCACCGAGGCGCTCGGCCTGCGCGCGCTGCCGCGCACTCTGGTGGTGATCGGCGCCGGCTATATCGGCCTGGAGCTTGGCATGGCCTTCGCCAAGCTCGGCGTCGCGGTGACAATGGTTGAAGCGCTCGACCGCGTGTTGCCGCTCTATGACGCGGAACTGACGGCCCCGGTGGCGCGGCGGCTGGCCGAGCTTGGCGTCAAGCTCCATCTCAACGCCCGCGCGCAGGGTTTTGCCGAAGGCGAATTGCGTGTGACGCAGGCCGACGGCGCCGACCTGAAGCTGCAAGCCGACAAGGTTCTGGTCGCCGTCGGCCGCCGCCCGCGCACGCAAGGCCTCGAAAGCCTCGATCTCGCGATGAGCGGGCCATACCTGCGCATCGACGAGCGTTGCGCCACTTCGATGCGCAATGTCTGGGCGATCGGCGACATCACCGGCGAGCCGATGCTGGCGCATCGGGCCTCGGCGCAGGGCGAAAGGGTCGCCGA
>JAJYDD010000531.1 GCA_021777795.1 Pseudomonadota bacterium
GCGCGGCGCTGGTGCCGCTGAGCCAAGCCGTCATGCTCGACATCTACCCGCCCGAGAAGCGCGGCTCGGCGATGGCGATCTGGGGCATGGGCGTCATGCTCGGCCCGATCATGGGGCCGACGCTCGGCGGCTGGCTCACCGAGAATTACACTTGGCGCTGGGTGTTCTTCGTCAACCTGCCTTTCGGCCTGCTGACGGTGCTCGGCCTCGGCCTGTTCATGAAGGAGACGCCGACGCGTGGTGACGTGCCGTTCTCCTGGTTCGGCTTCCTCACGCTGTCCCTCGGCATCGGCGCGTTGCAGATGATGCTGGATCGCGGCCAGGAGCAGAACTGGTTCCAATCGAACGAAATCCTCATCGAGGCGATCCTGTCTGTCTGCGGCTTCTATTTCTTCCTGTCGGACGCGCTCACTTCGGAGCGGCCATTCATTCCGCTGCGCATCTTCCGCGATTGGAATTTCTCCATCGCGCTGATCTTCATGTTTATCATCGGCATCATCCTGCTCGCCACGATGGCGCTGGTGACGCCCTATATCCAGAACCTGATGGGCTATCCGGTGCTGGCCAGCGGCTATCTGCTCGGCACGCGCGGCATCGGCACGTTCTTCGCGATGATGCTGGTCGGCCGGCTCATCGCCAAGTTTGACCCGCGCCTGCTGGTGTTCATCGGGCTGTCGCTGGCGACGTTCACGCTTTACGAGATGGTCGGCTGGACGCCTGATGTTTCCGCCCGCACCGTCGCCATCGTCAGCATCGGTCAGGGCGTCGGGCTCGGGTTGGTGTTCGTGCCGCTCAACACCATAGCTTTCGCCACTTTGGCGCCGGAGGTGCGCACCGATGGCGCGGCTCTGTGGACGCTGATCCGCAACCTCGGCTCCTCGGTTGGCATCTCGTTGATGATCGCCAGCCTCACCAACAATATCTCGACCTACCACAGCCAACTGGCCGAGTTCATAACGCCGTTCAACAACGGGATGTATATGCCCAACGTGGTTGGAAGAATATCGACCGTCGGGCGCGGGCTGGCGGCGATCGAGGGCATGGTGTCGCAACAGGCGGCGATCATCGCCTATTCCAACGCCTTCCTGACCATGACCTTCGTCTCGCTCGCCGCCTTCCCGCTGCTGGCGCTGATCCGCAGCGCCAAGCGCGCCGGCCCACCGAGCGCCGAAGACGCCGCTCATGCGGTGATGGATTAACGCGCCGATTTGACAAATCCGGCGCGAGGGGCTCGCCTGCGTCCCGATGCCAACGATTTTCCGCCGCGACGGATTTCGCTTCTACTTTTTCTCGAACGAAGGCGACCCGCGCGAGCCGGCGCATATCCATGTTCCCCGAGGGGCCGAAGAGGCGAAAATCTGGCTTGAACCAGAGGTTGCCGTCGCCGAAAGTTTTGGCTTAAATGCGAAGGCGCTCAACGCGCTGTCACGGATCGTCGAGGACGAGCGGGCGTTCCAGCTGAGGGCTTGGCATGACCATTTCGGCTAAAGCCGTTTCGTTCGACGAGGATGCCATGTGGGTGGAGCTTGAGGATGGCCGAACCCTCGGCGTGCCCTTTGCCTGGTTTCCGCGATTGCTGAAAGCCACTTCCGAGCAACGCGCGGCCGTCGAGATAGGTCGATTCGGCCTGCATTGGGAAGGACTTGACGAAGATATTTCAGTCGAGGGCCTGCTTGCGGGGCGCCGGGATCAGACGCGACTCGCCTCCGTCGGATAAAGCCCCCGTTCGCCGCGCTCTTCCCGCGCCGCCAGAAACGCCGCCATGTGGAACGCAGCCTGCGCCGGCGCCTGCGCGCGCCCGACCGGGCAGGCCCTTCGCGCCAGACAACCGCCGGAAAGGCACGCCCCGCCCGCGCCGCCGCGCAGCCAATCCGCGCAAGCCGGCACATCATAGCCCGCTTGAGTGAACGCCCCGACCGGACAGGCCGAAAGGCACGGCCGGCCGAGGCAGCTTTCGCAGGGGCTTGGCCCCTGCTCTCGCTCCGGCAGGTCGAGCGCCTCGGCGAAGGCGAGCGCGCCGCGATAGCTGTGCCAGAGCCCGTAACGGGGATGGATGAACAGACCCAGCGGCGAAGGATAGAGCGGTTCCGCCCGCGCCCCCCAGGCCTGGAACGGAAAGTAAGGCAGCCCATCGAAGGGAAACAGCGCCGTCGCGCCGAAGCGCGCCGCAAGGCCGCCGACGACGCGCCGGCTCCAGCGGTCGAGCGGATGGGCCTGCCCGTCCATCGCCTCGGCGCTGGCGGCGAAGGCCGACCAGCCGTCCGATCCCACGAAGCCCAGCAGCAGCAGCGTGCGCGCCTCGCCCACGCGCTCCGCCTCTGCGAGCCGCAAACCGCCGCGCAAAACCAGCCCCGAAGCCTCGGCCGCCACGCCGACCTCGGCGAAGATCACGGCTGAAGCGCTATCTCGGCGCTCCGGCCGATCCGCGCGATGCGCGGGAAGATGTGGCTCACCGGGAAGGCGTGCAGTTCGGCGCTCATGCTGGCGCACAGGTCTTCCAGCACGACGACGGAATAGCCATGCTCCCAGGCGGCGCGGGCGGTCGATTCGACGCCGAAATTGGTGGCGACGCCGCCGAGGGCGATCGTGTCGATCCCGCGCCGGCGAAGTTGCAGATCGAGATCGGTGCCGTGGAAAGCGCCCCACTGGCGCTTGCGCACCTGGAGATCGCCGGGTTGGGCGAGCCCGTCGACGAGTTCGGCGAAATCGGCGGGATAGCCGCCTTCCGGCCGCGGCATCGGCGCATCGACCGGCGCCTTGAGCGCGTCGCCGAAATCGGCCTCCCAGCCGACCGTCACCCACACGACTTTGCCCTGCGCCGTGCGAAACCTTTCGGCCAGCGCCTTCGCGCCGGCGACGACCTCGGCCGCCGAATGGGGCAAGAGCGGGCGGGCGAGGATGCCCTTTTGCAGGTCGATCATCACCAGCGCGGTGGATTTGGGGTCGAGGCGGATCATGTGCAACTCCCGGCGGGATGGAAACGATAGGACGCCGCGTGGCGGGCGCTCTCGCCCGGGGCAAGGGCGCGCATCGACGGCTTTTCAAAGAGATCGCCGTCGAAGGTTACAGGGTCGCCGAAGCCGGTCCACGCCTCGATGCTGAGGAAAGGCGCGCCGGGGCGGCTCCATAAGGCGATATGGGGGAAATCGTCTAACGACATTTCCAGCGCCGAGCCGTCGGCCTGCTCGAAGCGCAAG
>JAJYDD010000532.1 GCA_021777795.1 Pseudomonadota bacterium
AGTGCGCATCGACGGCGACGCGGCCGGCCGCAAGGCGGTCAAGCTCGACGGCGGCGCGCCGCTGGAGATCGGCGCCATCGAGAAGATGTCGAAGTCGAAGCGCAACACCATCGACCCCGACGAGATCATCACCACCTATGGCGCCGACACCGCGCGCTGGTTCATGCTGTCGGACAGCCCGCCCGACCGCGACGTGATCTGGACCGAGGCGGGCGTGCAGGGGGCCTATAAGCAGACGCAGCGGCTGTGGCGCCTGACCTGCGAGATCGAGCGCATCGTCGGCGCGACGCGGCCGCAAAAGCCCGCCGCCTTCTCCGCCGCCGCCGCCGACATCCGCCGCGTCGCGCATGGCGCCTTGGCTAAGATCGAGGACGATATCGAGCGGCTGCGCTTCAATGTCGCCATCGCCACGATTTACGAATTCGCCAATGCGCTGTCTTCGGCGATCGGCGCCATCGACGACGCGGCCATTGCCGACGACCTGCGCTACGCCTTCGCCGAGGCTGGCGACATGCTGGTGGCGGCCTTCGCGCCGATGATGCCGCATCTGGCTGAGGAATGCTGGACGGTGCTCGGCCACGATACGCTCATCTCGCAGAGCCCCTGGCCGGCGGTGGACCGGGCGCTGATCGTCACCAACGAGGTGACTTTGCCAGTGCAGGTCAACGGCCGTAAGCGCGCCGACCTCACCGTGGCGCGAGACGCCGATTCCAAAACCGTCGAGGCGGCGGCGCTGGCGCTCGACGCCATCGTCAGGGCGTTGGATAATAGGCCGCCGAAGAAAGTCGTCGTCGTGCCCAACAGGATCGTCAATGTCGTGGTCTGACCGGGTTCGCGCTCTCGCCGCGCTGGCGCTCGCGGCGGCTTTGAGCGGCTGTTTCCAGCCGATCTACGGCGAGGCCGCGCATCCCGGCCTCGTGCAGGCGATGCGCGAGGTTGAGGTCGAGCCCGTGCCCGACCGCATCGGCCATTATCTCACCGACGAACTCATCAGCCGCATGAATGGCTCCGGCGCGACGCCGACTCCGAAATACAAGCTGACCATTCACATCTCGCAGAGCGTGACGACGCCGACCATCGAATCGCAAATCCAGACCGCCGACGCCGCCACCGTCACCGGAACGGCGTTGTTCGCGCTGAGCCGCATCGACGGCCCCAAGAAAGACAGCGTGATCTACACCGGTTCGGCGACCAACTCAGCGGTCTATGACCGCACCTTGCAGAGCTACGCCGATCTGCGCGCCGGCCGCGACGCCGAAATCCGCATCGCCCACTCGCTCGCCGACGAGATCGAACTCAGGGTCGCGGGAGCCCTGTCGAAGCTGAACTGATGCCGCGCCTGTTCACCGCGCTGGAGTTGACCGAGGAGGCCCGCGCCGCTCTGGCGCAGACGCGCGGCGGCTTGTTCGGTGCGCGCTGGAGCGATCCCGCCGATTATCATCTCACCTTGCGCTTCATCGGCGACATCGACGCCCGCACCGCCGACGAGGTCGCCGCCGCGCTCGACGAAACGCGGCGCCCGCCGGTGGAGATCGTCTTCGAGGCTTTGAGCTGGTTCGGCGGCGACAAGCCGCGCGCCATCGTCGCGCGGGTCAAGCCGACGCCGGCGCTTGTGGAACTGGCGGCCGATCACGAGCGGCGCCTGCGCCGCCTCGGCCTGCCGCCGGAGACCCGCCATTTCACGCCGCATGTGACGCTGGCGCGGCTGCGCGGGGTCGGGCCGGCCGCCGTGGCCGATTACCTCGCGGCGCGCGGGCGGCTGGAGGCGCCGGGGTTCGTGGCGCAGAGTTTCGTGCTGATGTCGGCGAAGGACGGGGTCGGCGGCGGGCCCTATGTGGTCGAGGGGGAATACCCGCTGGCGTGACGCCGCGCGGCGGCTTAGACGGAACGCGCGCCGCCGATGGGAAGGGCGCTAGGGGGCCTCATGTCCATTCTCATTCTCGGCATCGTCGTCTTTCTCGGCGCCCACACCTTCACGACCATGCGCGAAGCGCGAGGGCGAGCCGTCGCCGCGATGGGCGAGGGGCCTTACAAGATCGCCTATTCGGTGGTGTCGCTGGTCGGCTTCGCCCTCATCGTCTGGGGCTTCCATCGCTACCGGGAAGGCGGGTTGATCCCGCTGTGGTATCCGCCGATCTGGACCCGCCACCTGACGATCTCGCTGATGTGGTTCGCCTTCGTGGCGCTCGCCTGCATGAACCCGGCGCCGGGGCGCATTCGCGGCTGGCTGCGGCATCCGATGCTGGTGGCGATCAAGATTTGGGCGCTCGCGCATTTGCTCGCCAACGGCGATCTCGGCGGCATGGTGCTGTTCGGCTCGTTCCTCGCCTGGGCGGTGTTCGACCGTATTGCGGTCAAGCGACGCGGCGACATGGGCGCGCCGCGCTTGGCGCGTTTTACGCGCGCGGATGCTGTGGACTTAGGGGTTGGCACGGTCGCCTATGTCGCGATGATCGCGCTGCACCCAGCGCTGATTGGGGTGAATGTGATGGCGGGGTGAAGGGGGCTGACCACGCGGCGGCGCGGGGCAGGGGACGTGGTTATATCCCGAGCGTGCTGCCGCAAGGCGCCCGTTGGCGCAGCCTGCGATGCTGGCGCATTTGCCGGAGGTCGAGCCCGCGGCCTCGCTCGATACTTCGTCGCGCGTAGAAGAAGGTAGGCGCGGGAGGTTGTCGAAAGAGGTTCGTGTTGACGCATGCGGGCGATTGGATTTGGCGACGGACTTTCATTTTGAAGATTAGAATAGGTTGAACGGCCGAAATCGATATCGGCGAAGGTGAATTAGGAGAAACGAAAGTGAATAATATTTCTGACGATCAGTTGACTGGGAAATTCTGTGAATATCTCATTGCAATGGATAGTGAGGATAGTCAAAATTTTGCTGATTTTCATTGGTATGATACTCCGAATAGCGTAGACGGAAGCTGGTTTATTTACTACCAGATGCTGGGGGATTTTTCCGTTACGCTGGCAAACGGAGTGAATTTGTTTGGATATAACTGTAAGAAAATTAAAGCCTGGGCGTCTGTGCTTGATAATTGCGATCAAGATCTGAAAGATCGGATCTTGCTTGAATTTGTCGAGCCGATTTGCTCGCTTGCGCTCAATCTACCATACGCAATAAAGCAACGATACATATTTGCTGTTTCACATTTGTGCCATCAGGCCAATCGGGCAATATTTCAAGTTTGGCGG
>JAJYDD010000533.1 GCA_021777795.1 Pseudomonadota bacterium
ATAAAGCGCATCCCAGGGCAGGGGGCCGCGCAGCAGCCCCGGGGCCGCTTCGGCGAGCCGAGCCAGATCGGCCTTCAGCGCGACGATGGCGGCGGCCTGCGTCGCATCCTGCGTGCGCCACGCCTCCACCCCGGCGCGAAAGTCGGCAAGCGCGCTGTCGAACGCCGCCGCCTCGCTCGCCTCGGCTAGGCTTCGCACGCGCGCCAACGCCGTCTCTCGCGCGGCGAACCAAGCGTGGATCAGCACGGGATGGCGCACCAGAAACGGCGCCATGCCGAGCCCGGTGGCGTTGCCGACGCCCAACCTCCGGCGCCATTCCGGCGAAAGCCGCGCCGCGCCGGGGTTGCGGCGCGCCGCGACATGATCGGCGAGATCGCAGGAGAAGGCGCGGATCAGCCACACCGTCAGCATCTCCGCCCGGAACGGCCCGGCAAGCTCCGGCCGCCCGGCGAATTCGCCGCGATCCGCGATGCCGAACTTGCCGTTGCCATAGACAGCGGTGGTGCGCAGCAGATAGCCGACCTCCGCCAAAGCCTCGCCGCCCGGCTGCTCGCCCCGCGCCAGCGCCGCGACGACGGCCGCGAATAGCCGCACACTCTTGTTGGCGCGCGCCAGCGTCAACTCGCGCGCCGTAAACCGCCCCGCCTCCTGCAAGGGCACGTTGCCTTGCAGCCGCGCGATCTCGTCGGCGTCGGGAACGCCGTCGTAGAGCGCAAACGACGTATCCCAAGCCTGCGCGATGACGCGGTCGGTGCGGTGGACGTCGTCGAGCGACGTCGAGAAGGCGACCAGCGAATAGGCGCGGCCCGGCGTCTCCACGGTATAGACCGCATGGCCGAAGCCTGCGTCGTCGAGCGCCAGGCGCGGCCGGCGCAGCCGCCAGCCCTCGCGCTCCGCCCGCCGGATCAGCGCGCGCAGAAAGCTGAGCCGCGTCGGATGCGCGGCGCCGAGGCGCGCGAGACGCATGACCACTTCGGGCGGCCTCGGCGCGATGGAGTTCACGCCAACGCCTCGACCTTGGCGAGCGTCGCGTCGTCGACGTTCACGCCCGCGCGCGTGTTCTCGCGCGCCGCGAATTTGCGCGCCCCCGGCAGATGCGCGCCGCCAGTGAAAGCAGCGGCGACGATCTCCAGTCGCGAAGCGAAGCCGCCGCCCGAGATCGGCCCGGGATCGAAGGCGAGGAAGAACTGCCCCGTGCCCGGCGGCCCGCCCGCTGGGCCCGAGAACGGGCTCGCCACCAGCCCCGGATTGGCCCCGGCGAGGCAGGCGGCGAACATCTCCACCATCAGCGCCGCGCCGACGCCCTTGTAACCGCCAGCCGGCGCCATCGTCCCCTTCAGCGCCTCGGCGGGGTCGGTGGTTGGCGCGCCGCTGGCGTCGAAGGCCCAACCGGCTGGGATCGGGTCGCCGGCGCGGGCGCGCTTCATCACCTCGCTCTTGGCGACGACGCTGGCGCTCTGGTCGATGACGAAGCGCGCCCCGCCCGCGCCATCGGGCGCCGCGAGCGACCAGGGATTGGTGCCGAGCGCCGGCTTCGATCCACCCCACGGCGCAATCGAGGCTGGCGCATTGGTGAAACCCAGCGCCAGCACGCCCGAACGCGCCAGCCGCTCGGTGTGATAGCCGAGCGCGCCGCAATTATAGGAATTGCGCACCGCCAGGCACGCCACGCCTTGCGCGCGGGCGAGATCCGGCAGGCGCGAGAAACCGAGATCAATCGCCGCATGCGCAAAACCATTGCCGGCGTCGACGACGAGCGCGCCGGGCGCGGCTTGACTGAGAACCGGCTCTGCCGCGCCAACGACCTTTCCGCAGGTGAGATGCTCGCAATAGGTCGGCAGATACATCAACCCGTGCGAGACCAGCCCGTCGCGCTCGGCGGCGGCGATTCCCGTGGCAAGCGCGCGCGCTTGCGCTTCGCTCGCGCCATGTTTGGTGAGCGCCGCAAAAGCCAGCCCCTCGATGCGCTCAAGGCTTACAATCGGCATGATCGCGCTCCTGATCGGCGTTGCGCGGCGCGGCGGCGCTGAACAAACAGGCGCAAAGTTGAGGACAGGACGCCGGCCCTGTCAATCAAATTCGATACCCTCACGCATCGACTTCGCGCCCGCGCCGCGCTATGTTGGACGGCGCGCCGCCCGCACCCGCCGGAAAGGACAGCATGAGCCCGCTTCGCATCGACGGCCTGCAATATTGCAACTGGTCGCGCCGCATATTCGAGGAGATGCGCGCCGGCGGCCTCGACGCGGTCCACGCCACCGTCAGCTATCACGAGAATTTCCGCCAGACGGTGCGCCATCTCGTCGATTGGCGCCAGCGCTTCCGCGACCACGCGGACCTCATCCTGTTCGCGCGCGACGGCGACGATCTCGCGCGGGCGCAGGCGAGCGGACGCACCGCGATCTTTCTTGGCCTGCAAACGCCGATGCCGATCGAGGACGACATCGGCCTCGTGGAAATCCTGTTCGAGCTGGGCGTGCGCTTCCAGCAGATCACCTACAACAACCAATCGCTGCTCGGCTGCGGCTGGATGGAGCGCGAGGACAGCGGCGTGACCCGCATGGGCCGCGAGGCCATCGCCGAAATGAACCGCCTCGGCATGCTCGCCGATCTCTCGCACGCTGGCGAGCGCACAACGCTGGAGACCATCGCAGCTTCGCGCCGCCCCGTCGTCGTCAGCCACGCCAACCCGCGCTGGCGGCGCGACACCGCGCGCAATGTGTCGAAGCGCGTCATGCAGGCGCTGGCCGAGAGCGGAGGCTTCATCGGCCTGTCGCTCTATCCCGCGCATCTGCCTGAGGGGAGTGCCACGACGCTGCGCCAATTTGCGGAAATGGCGGCGGAGGCGGCCGAAATTGTCGGCGTCAACCATCTCGGCATCGGCTCCGACCTGTGTCAGGATCAACCCGATAGCGTCGTGCGCTGGATGCGCGAGGGCCGCTGGACGCGGCCGGACGCCGAGGCCATCGCCTTTCCCCAGCAACCGCAATGGTTCCGCTCCAACCTCGATTTCCCCGGCCTCGCCGAGGGGTTGGCCGATGTCGGCTTCCGCGACGACGAGATCGCGCAGGTGCTCGGCGGCGCCTGGGCCGATTTCATCGCGCAGAATGTCGGCAAGCCCGGTTGATGCGCTCATGATGTCAGCTCCCGCCACAGGCTCTCGGCGAAGCTGAGGCCGGTGAGGATCTCGAA
>JAJYDD010000534.1 GCA_021777795.1 Pseudomonadota bacterium
CGGCCCGCGCGCCGACGGCGAGCCCGGCCTCGCCCGGCGCCGCTTGGCCGCCTTGCGCGGCGAGGATCGGCTGACCGGCCTCAGCGACCGGCGGGTCTTCGAGGATACGATGGCGCGCGAACGGCGCCGCGCGCAGGACGCGGGCGAACGCCTCGGCTTGCTCATCGTCGATCTCGACCATTTCAAGGCGTTTAACGAACTCTACGGCCGCTCCGCCGGCGATGCGGCGTTGCGCGGCGTCGCCCAGGCCATGCGTCGGGCGGCGTTTCGCGCCAGCGATCTGCCGGCGCGCTTTCGCAGCGAGAGTTTCGCCATGTTGGCCCGGGGCCTGAACGACAATGGCGGCCGGGTGGTCGGCGAGCGCGTGCGCAAGGCTGTCGAGGCTTTGGCGATTCCGCACGTCGACAGTCCCTACGGCCACCTGACGGTCAGCATCGGCGTCGCCTCCGCCGATTTCTCCGCCGGCGCCTGGGAATGCGCCGCGCTGGTCGAGCGCGCTGATTGCGCGCTCTATCTGGCCAAGACCCAGGGCCGCAATCGCGTCGAAAACGCCGCGCCGTTGGCGGAGGCCGAAACCGCGCGCCCGGCCCGGCGAACCGCTTAGCGGGTCAGGCGAGGAAATCGCCGAGCGCGCCGACGAGGCGTCGCTCGAAGGCCGAAAAGCTGAACTCGGCCTTCCAGCGCTCGACCCCGGCGCGCCCGAACTTCGCCGCGAGGTCGCGGTCCCGCAGCAGCGCGACGATGGCGTCGACGAGGCGGGTCTCGTTGTCGCGCGCGATCGTGTAGCCGGTGGCGCCGTCGATATTGACCTCCTGGCCGGCGTCGGCGCTAGAGGCGATCACCGGCAGGCCGCGCCGCATCGCCTCGATGAACACCAGCCCGAAGCCTTCCGTCAGGCTCGGCATGACGAATACGCTCGCGCGCGCCCACACCGCCTCGATCTCCGCCTCGGGCGCGAAGCCCGCCACGTCGATATTCGCCGCCGCCGAGGATTGCCGGGCCAGTTCGCGCAACGGCGCCAACCCCGGCCCCTTGCCGACCAGCAGCAGCCGCGCATCCGGCACGGCGGCGAGGACGCGCGGCCAGAGCGAGACCAGCACGCCCTGCCCCTTCGGCCAGCCGGGCTCGACCCGGCCGAGCAGCAGCACCGTCGGCGGCCCCTCGGCGGGCGGGCGCGGCGCGGCCTCGTCAACATAGGCGCCGAGCCGGCAAAGCCTGACATCTTGGAGCCGGCCCAGCGTGGGCTCGGCCCGCGCTTGCGTGTAGGCGCTGTTGACGAGCACGATTTCGGCGCGCGCCAACGCCTGGGCGCGGTCGGCGCGCACCTCGTCCCAGACCTCGATGCCATGCGCCCAGACCGCATAGGGTCGGCGCGGCCAGAGCAGGCTGGCCGAACGCGCCGTGCCGGCGAAATCGTACAAGAAGCGAGACCGGGCGAGGCTCGCCCGTTCGAGCCCGAGCAGGAAGCGCCCGCGCGAGCCATAGGCGCGCACCGGCGCGCCCTCGATGTCGAAATCGCCGCGCTCAAGGCAGGCGTGACCCTGCGTCGGGACATGGCGCGCCAGCGCCTTCAGCGAGACGCGCGCGACCTCCGCGATGCCGCCGTTGCCCGGTCGCAGGAACTGCGCCGCCAGATGAAGCTTTGACATGCTCAACGGCGCGCCAACGCCCCTTCGGCGCTCGGCTTATCGACTTCAGCCAGGCGGGCCTGATAAATCCCGTAATTCTCCATCACGCGCATCACGTAATCGCGGGTCTCATCATAGGGGATGCGCTCGACCCAATCGACGGGATCGGCGCCGCTGCGGGGATCGCCGAAGGCGGCGAGCCATTGCGCGACCCGCCCCGCGCCGGCGTTGTAGGCGGCGGCGGCCAGCGCCAGCGAGCCGCCCTCGCCGGCCATGAGTTGGCCTAGAAAAGCAGCGCCCAGTTGGATGTTATAGCCGGGATCGGAGATCAGCCGCGCGTAATCATAGGGCACGCCGGCCTTGCGCGCGGTGTCGGCCGCCGTCATCGGCAGGATCTGCATGAGCCCCTTGGCGCCCGCGCCGGAGGCCGCGCGCGGCAAGAACTCGCTCTCCTGGCGCGCCACCGCCAGAACTTCCGCGCGCCCCGCCGACCCCGGCAACGGCTGGTATTGCGGCAGGCCAAAGGTCGGGAAGGCGACGGCGTCGAGGGGATAGCCGCGCATCGTCGCCAGCTTGCCGAAGGTGACGTTGGTGGCGGCGCTCGCCTTGGCTTTCAGCACATTGGCCATCGCCGCCAGTTGCCCGCCGTCGCTCCATGTCTCGGCGGCGGCGTAGGCGATGGGCGTGGCGAAATCCTCCAGCCCGGCGGCGAGGTATAGCTCCACGACGCGCGTCGCTTCGGCCCGCGCGTCGCCCGTGGCGGCTTCCGCCGGCCGGCGCGGCGTCACCTCGTCGGCGCCGAGCTTGCGCGCGGCCAGTTGCCCGTAATAGGCGATCGGATAGGCCGCCGCCTTGCTGTAATAGCCGCGCGCGTTGTCCGTGAGCCCGAGCGCCTCGGCGGCGCGCCCGCGCCAGTAAAAGGCGCGCGCGATGGAGATGGGCGTCTCGGCGGCCTCGGCGGCGACGGCGAAATGCGGCGCGGCGAGCGCGGGTTCGTGCAAAAAGCGCAAGGCGATCCAGCCGGCATGAAAGGCCGCGTCGACCCGCGCCGGCGAGGACGCGGTCACGGCGTCGGCGCAGAGCCGATAGGCCTTCTCATATTCGCCGCGATCGAGCAGCGCGCGCGCGATCATGCGCCGTTCGTTCCACCAGGCGTCGGGCGCGATGAGTTTCGCCGGGTCGCTCGGCGCCAGCTTGAGCCACGCGATCGCCTCGTCGTAGCGGCTGGAGCGGCGCGAGTCCTGCACATGGGCGAACAGATAGCCGGGATCGCCGCGCAGCGCCTGCGGCACGGCCGAGGACGTGCGCGCCGAAAGCGGCCCGCGCGCGGCTTCCAGCCGCGCGTTGATGAGCGCCACGACGTCCGCTCCCGCGCGCGCCGCCGCCCGCCAAGCGGCGGCGGCGTGGCCGGCGTAGGCGAGCCGGCTCGCCCGCGCCAGATCGTCGTCGCGCGTCAAAAGGGCGGCGAATTCGCGCAGCACCGCCGTTTCGGAGGCCGCATCGAGATCGCTGTCGCGCCAAAGCCGCCGGATCAGCGCCTGCGCCTCGCCGCGCTTGCCGA
>JAJYDD010000535.1 GCA_021777795.1 Pseudomonadota bacterium
ACGCTGTGAAGGCCGCCCGCGCCGCGCTGCACGGCTGGGCGCGCACCACGCCGCAGGAGCGCCACGACGTGCTGCTGAAGGTCTCGCTGGAGATAGCCGCCCGCAAGGAGGAGCTTGGCCGGCTGCTCGCGCGCGAGGAGGGCAAGACGCTGCCGGAGGCGATCGGCGAGGTCGGCCGCGCCAGCCAGATCTTCGATTTCTTCGCCGGCGAAGTCCTGCGCATCCCCGGCGAGAAATTCGCCTCCGTCCGTCCCGGCGTCGATATCGAAGTCACCCGCGAACCGGTCGGCGTCATCGGCATCATCGCGCCGTGGAACTTCCCCATCGCCATTCCCGCCTGGAAGATCGCCCCGGCGCTCGCCTACGGCAATACGGTCGTGTTCAAGCCGGCCGAACTCGTGCCGGGCTCCGCCCATGCGCTGGGCGAGATCATCGTGCGCGCCGGCGCGCCCAAGGGCGTGTTCAACCTCGTCATGGGGCGCGGCTCCGTCGTCGGGCAGGCGATGCTCGACCATCCCCATGTCGATGCGATCTCGTTCACGGGCTCGGTGGCGACCGGCAAGCGCGTCGCGCTCGCCTGCACCGAGCATATGCGCAAGTTCCAGTTGGAGATGGGCGGCAAGAACCCGCTCGTCGTGCTCGACGACGCGGATATGAAGGTCGCGGTGGAGAGCGCCGTCAACGGCGCCTTCTTCTCCACCGGCCAGCGCTGCACCGCCTCGTCGCGGCTCATCGTCACCGAAGGCATTTACAGCCGCTTCGCCGACGCGCTCGCCGAGCGGATGCGCGGCCTCGTCGTTGATGATGCGCTGAAAGCCGGCGTGCATGTCGGCCCCGTCGTCGATCAGGGCCAGCTCGACCAGGATTTGAGTTATGTCGATATCGGCAAGGCCGAGGGCGCCAAGCTCAAGCTCGGCGGTGAGCGGCTCAACCGCGCCACGCCCGGCTTCTATATGGCGCCGGCTTTGTTCGTTGACGCCCACAACGACATGCGCATCTCGCGCGAGGAGATTTTCGGGCCCGTGGCGACGATGATCCCCGCCAAATCCTACGAACACGCGCTGCAACTGGCCAACGACACCGAATTCGGCCTCTGCGGCGGCATCTGCACCACGAGCCTCAAGCACGCCAGCCACTTCAAGCGCAACGCCGAGGTCGGCATGGCGATGGTCAACCTGCCGACGGCGGGCGTCGATTATCACTCGCCGTTCGGCGGCCGCAAAGGCTCCAGCCTTGGCGCGCGCGAGCAGGGGCGCTACGCGGTGGAGTTCTATACGACGGTCAAGACGGCCTACACGCAGGCCTGACGGTTCGCCGCATTGCAATGTCGGGCGCGGGCGTTATGATTTGCCGCGCGCGCCGACTGTCGATTGAAAACGCGCCAGTAAAGGGGGGACCGCTATGGACGTCGATCTCAAGGAGCAGATCGCTCAGATTTTGTCGCCCGACGTCGCGCGGCAACTCGCCTCGACCGTCGGGATGGACGACGGCCAGGGCAAACCGTTCGTTGACGCCGCCATCCCCGCGCTGCTCGCCGCTTTTATCGGCTCGCTCGACGGGCAGGGCGGCGCCAAGACGCTGAGCGATGCGGTCTCCAATTCCGATCCCAACACAGCCGAGCGTCTGAGCCGGGCGCTGAGCGCGCGCGATCTCGGGCCGCTCAACGAGGGCGCCAATGCGCTGACGCCGGTGGTGGGGCAGGCGATGCGCGACAAGATCGCCAACGCGCTCGCCGATTACATCGGCGTCCCCGTCGATGCGACGATGCCGGCGCTGGGCGCCGTCGAACAGGCGGCCATAGCGGCCATCGGCCAGCAGGACCCGTCGCTGTGGTCGGACGGCGATTCGATGGCGAAATTTCTGGCCAGCCAGCGCGGCGCGGTTCTGGCGGCGCTGCCGGCGAGCCTGACCGGCCTGTTCGGCGCCGCGACTCCCGCCGCCCAGCCCGCGCCGCCTGCACCGCCGCCGCCTGCGCCGACGCCGCCTAAAGCGGACGCCATTCAGCCGCCGCCGCGCACGGCGCCGCCGCGCGCGGCGCCTCCGCCGCCTCCGCCGCCGTCCTCCGGCGGGTTTCCGACGTGGCTCATCGTGCTCATCGTCATCGTGGTTCTGGCTGGCTGCGGTTTTTATTATTGGACGGCCATTCGGCCGAAGCCGCAGGCGAGCTTCAACACGCCGACGCAGCATTATGCGTCGCTGGATGTGCGGCGTCTCTGAGGCGAGCGCCTCAGTGCAGGATCTGGCTTAGGAACTGCCGGGTCCGTTCGTGCTGGGGCGCGGCGAAGAACGGTTCCGGTGCGTTCACCTCGACGATCTCGCCGCGATCCATGAACACGACGCGGTCAGCGACTTGGCGGGCGAAGCCCATCTCGTGGGTGACGACCAGCATCGTCATGCCCTCGCCCGCCAGCGCGACCATCGTGTCGAGCACTTCCTTGACCATTTCCGGGTCGAGCGCCGAGGTTGGCTCGTCGAACAGCATGATCTTCGGGCTCATGCACAGCGCGCGGGCGATGGCCACCCGCTGCTGCTGGCCGCCGGAAAGCTGGCCCGGATATTTGGCCGCCTGCTCGGGAATCTTGACCTTCTCCAGAAAGCGCATGGCGAGCGCCTCGGCCTCGCGTTTGGGCGTCTTGCGCACCCAGATCGGCGCCAGCGCGCAATTCTCCAGGATCGTCAGGTGCGGGAACAGGTTGAAGTTCTGGAACACCATGCCGACCTCGCGCCGCACCTCGTGGATCGCGCGCACGTCCGCCGTCAGTTCGACGCCATCGACCTTGATGATCCCGCGCTGGTGCTCCTCCAACCGGTTGATGCAGCGGATCAGCGTCGATTTGCCGGAGCCCGAGGGGCCGCAGATGACGATGCGCTCGCCGCGCGCCACATCGAGGTCGATGTTGCGCAGCACATGGAACGCGCCAAACCATTTGTGGACGCCGCGCATCTCAACCGCTGTTTCCGCCATGTCGCCGCTCATGCCCCCGGCGCGAGCTTCGGCAGATCGCGCACGGTGACGAAGCGGCGCGGGGCGTCCTCGTCGATCGGGGCCGGGGCGGGCAGGGCGGGCAAAAAGTAATTGTCGCTGCGGTCGTCGTTGGCGAGCGACACCTCGCCGGCCAGCGTCGCGCCGCCCTCCGCCCAGAAGGCGTGGGCGACGAAGGGCTCCAACGTCAGGCTTTCGCCGG
>JAJYDD010000536.1 GCA_021777795.1 Pseudomonadota bacterium
TTCGCCGAGGCCGGGCATTTCCACGAGGTCGGCCGGAAGTTCGGCCGTTGGCTCGATCTGGTGTTCGTGGAGAAGATTTTCCCGGCGGGCCGCTAAACGCCCGCCCGCGCCCAAGTCTGATGGTGGAGATCGCACCGGGCGTCGCGCGTGATCTCACCGACCACGGCGAGGCCGGCCTTGCGCAGCACGTCGTCCACAGCCGCGCCTTTGGCGATTTCGCTGAAAACCGGCACGCCAGCGGGCAGGCTCACCTGTCCGGCGCGGCAAAGGTGGAACTTCGCATAGGTCGGCAGGAACATGTCATAGGCCGCCGTTCCGCCGAGCACCGCGACCAGCCCGCTCTCGATTCCTAGCGCGGCGCAGACTTGCGTGAACGGCGTCGCCTCCGGGTTCCACAACCAGACATTCGGTTCCGCCGGCAGTCGCGAGAACGGGCCGGCGCGGCGGGTCAAGAGCAGGCGGCGCCGGTCGCCGGAGTTTGGCTGTCCCTCATGGCTCTTGCGGCCGTGGACGAGAAGCGTGGCCGCATCGAGGGATCGGTCGAGAAATTCCTGGTCGCCGTCGAATTTAAGCGAGTTCGGCATCAGCCCATCGGCGCCGGCCAACATGCCGTCGCGCGATACGATCGCGAAACCCTCGATGCTCAGCGCCATGATCCGCCGCCTCCGTCCTCCTTAAACGTCGGGCGCGGGGGAAAAGTTCACCCGCCGACGGCGCGCAGGAACTCACCGCGCGTGCGCGGATCGTCACGGATCACGCCGAGCAGCCGGCTGGTGGAGAGCCGCGATCCCGGCGTGTTGACGCCGCGCAGCGTCATGCACGAATGTTCGGCCTCGATCAGCACGCCGACGCCGAGCGGGTTCAGCACGTCCTGGATCGTCTCTGCAATGTCGAGCGTCAGCTTCTCCTGAATCTGCAAGCGGCGTGAGAAGCCCTGAACCACGCGGGCGAGCTTGGAGATGCCGACCACGCGGTCGCGCGGCAGATAGCCGATATGCGCCTTGCCGATGACCGGCAGCATGTGATGCTCGCAGAAGCTGACCACGCGCACATTGGAAAGCACGATGAGTTCGTCATAGCCGCCGGTCTCCTGGAAGGTGCGCTCCAGATATTGGCGCGGATCCTCGTCGTAGCCGGCGAAGAGCTGGGAATAGGAACGCGCGACGCGCGCGGGGGTGTCGCGCAGGCCCTCGCGCTCGGGATCGTCGCCGGCCCATTCGATCAGCACGCGCACGGCGGCTTCTGCGTCGGCCTGGGTGACCGGGCGTTTGGTTTTGGTTTGATCGTCCATGAAACCTCTTCACGCCACATTGCGGGCCGAACCCACTCACCGCATACGTAACACACCGGGGCCTTGCGAACAAAGCCTAAACGGGCGACCCTTCCGCCATGCCCGCCACCCTGATTCGCGACAGCGGCCTCAACGACGCGCAAGCCGCCGCCGTCGAGCACGACGGCGAGACGCCGCTGCTCGTCATCGCCGGCGCCGGCTCCGGCAAGACCAACACGCTGGCGCATCGCGTCGCGCGCCTGGTGCTGAACGGCGCCGATCCCAAGCGCATCATGCTCGCCACTTTCTCGCGCCGCGCGGCGGCCGAACTCAACCGCCGCGTCGAGCGCATCCTGCGCCGCGATCTCGGCCCTGAGGCCGCCGCAGCGGCGATTCCGGCCTATGCGGGGACGTTCCACGCCATCGGCGCGCGGCTGTTGCGCGAATACGCCGAGCGCGTGGGTCTGCCGGCCAATTTCACCATCCACGACCGCGAGGACAGCGCCGACCTGATGGCGCTCGCCCGCCACGCCGCCGGCCTCACCGACAGCCCCACACGCTTCCCGACCAAGGGAACCTGCGTCGCCATCTATTCGCGCGTCGTCAATGCGCGCACGACGCTCGGCGAGACGCTCGGCCGGCACTTCCCCTGGACCGTGGCGCATGAGGCGGCGCTGGCGCGGCTATTTGCCGCTTACGTCGAGGCCAAGCAGGCGGAGGGCGTGCTCGATTACGACGACCTGCTGCTCTATCTCGCGCAGGCGCTGGAGGAGCCCGCCCTGGCCGAGGAAATCTCCGGCCGCTTCGACCACCTGCTGGTGGACGAGTATCAAGACACCAACAGCCTGCAAGCCGGGATCGCGTTGCGGCTGCGCCCGCAGGGGCGTGGCCTCACCGTCGTCGGCGACGATGCGCAGTCGATCTATTCGTTCCGCGCCGCGACGGTGCGCAACATCATAGATTTCGCTGGGAGTTTCGATCCGCCGGCCCGCGTGGTGGCGCTGGAGCGCAATTATCGCTCGACGGCGCCGATTCTGGCCGCCTCCAACGCGGTCATCGCGCTGAGCCCGGAGCGGCTGGCGAAAACGCTGTGGACCGAAAAGCAGGACGGCGCGCCGCCGCTGCTAGTCAGCGTCGGCGAGGAGGCGGATCAGGCGCGCTACGTCGCGACCCGCGTGCTGCAAAACCGCGAGGCGGGGTCGAGCCTAAAATCGCAGGCGGTGCTGTTTCGCACCGGCAGCCATTCGGCCGCGCTGGAATTGGAACTGACGCGCCGCAATATCCCGTTCGTCAAGTTCGGCGGTCTCAAGTTCCTCGACGCGGCGCATGTAAAAGATGCCCTGGCCTTGCTGCGCTTCGTCGAGAACCCGCGCGATCGGGTGGCGGGTTTCCGCATCATGCAGCTTCTGCCCGGCGTCGGGCCGGGGCACGCGGAGAAAATGGTGGCGGCGGCCTCGGCCGGCGACGCCTTCGCGACGCTCGCCGCCTATCCCGCCCCGGCCAAGGCGCGCGCGGCTTTCGCGGAGTTTGCGGAATTGCTGAGGCGAGTCGCGCCCCTGCCCTGGCCCGCCGATTTCGCCGAGATCCTCGCCTGGCGGCGCGCGACGTTGGAGGACAGTTACGACAACATCGCCCCACGCGCCGCCGATCTCGACGCCTTGGAGCGCATATCCGAGACCTACCCGTCGCGCGAGCGGTTCCTCTCCGAGTTGACGCTCGATCCGCCCGACGCGACCTCGGACGAGGCGGGGCCGCCTTTGCGCGACGAGGATTACCTCATCCTCTCCACCATCCATTCCGCCAAGGGGCAGGAATGGAAAAGCGTGTTCGTGCTCAACTGCGTCGATGGCTGCATCCCCTCCGATCTCGCCACGGGAACGCGCGACGAGATCGAGGAGGAGCGGCGTCTGCT
>JAJYDD010000537.1 GCA_021777795.1 Pseudomonadota bacterium
GAGCGTGAAATTTTTGTGAATCTGAGCGGGCGAGGATCATGGCTGGGCACAGTCAATTCAAGAACATCATGCACAAGAAGGGCAAGCAGGACGCGATCCGCTCCAAGCTGTTCTCCAAACTGGCGCGCGAGATCACGGTCGCGGCCAAAATGGGCATGCCCGATGTCAACATGAACCCGCGCCTGCGCCTCGCCGTGCTCGCCGCCCGCGCGGAAAACATGCCCAAGGACAATATCCAGCGCGCGATCAACAAGGCCTCCGGCGCCGACGCCGAGAATTACGAGGAAGTGCGCTACGAAGGCTACGCGCCGGGGGGCGTGGCCGTCATCGTCGAGGCGCTGACCGACAACCGCAACCGCACGGCGGGCGAGGTGCGCTCTTATTTCACCAAGGCCGGCGGGGCTCTGGCGGAGACGGGCGCGGTGTCGTTCATGTTCGATCACGTCGGGCTCATCGTCTACGACAAGAAGGTCGCCAGCGACGACGCGATGGTCGATGCGGCGATCGAGGCGGGCGCGGACGACGTGCAATCGGGCGAGGAGGAGCACGAAATCCTGACCTCGATTGAGATGTTCAAGGACGCGCAGAAGGCGCTGGAGGCGAAGTTCGGCGAACCGCGCAAAGCTGCGATCGTCTGGCGCCCGCAAAACACGATCGTCGTCGACGACGAGGCCGGCGAGAAGATCCTCAGGTTGATCGGCGCGTTGGAGGACAATGACGACGTGCAGAACGTGACCGCGAATTTCGAAATCAGCGATGCGCTGCTGGCGCGCATGCAGGGGTAGAGCGGCGCGCCGAATCAACATTTCACCGCAGGCGCGATCAACTTAACAATTCATCTTTGAGCCCAAAGCGGCGTTACCCGCGTTGATCTGACTGAACCCAGTCAGAGGAGAGCGCGATGAGATCGCTTTTGGCTATTGGCGCGGCAACCCTGTTCCTCTTGCCGCAAATGGGGTTCGCCCAAACGGCGACTGGCATGGGCGCCGATGCCACGGGAACCGGTCACGTTACGGTCGGCAGCCACCCTGAGCGAGCCAGATCCCCAGAAGAGCGCCAGGGTTACGATCTCGACAGCGACGACGTCCAGACGCAGTCTCCGCCGCGCGCCGAAGGTCCGGACGTTCGGTTTCACTGATCGTACCGCAGTCTGGTCCCGTGCCGGCGGTGAGGACAAAAGTCCTCGCGGGCTGAGCCATTGCCATTTTGCCGCCGCTTTTAGTCAGGACTTGTGGTAATACTGTCGCCTCGCCAAATTTTTGTCCATTTCACCTGGATTCACGAACCTCGAAAATTTTCTGGCTCTTCATCTTCCGTTCATCGTGAGGAATGGATTATGACCGCGCCAACCACGCAGGAGGATGCTTTGCGAAAAATCATTCTTGCCATTCTCGCCGTCGGCGCGATGGCGGCTATCTCCGCCGGCCCCGCCGAGGCTTGGGGGGGGTGCGGAATCAATCGCCATCCCACGCCTTACGGCTGCCGCTGGAACGGCCCCGGCTGGGGCGTTCCGGGCTATTATGTCCACCCCGGTTGGCGCTATCGCCGCTGGCATCGGTGGCATCGCTACTACTGACCAGATGACGGGCGGCGGCGCGCCGCCCGTTCAGACCGTGTAAACCCTGCGGTTCGACGCCCTCGCTGAGGCGTTGACGCCCTTGCAACCAACTCAGGAGGATGCTTTGCGCAAGATCATTCTTTCTGTCCTGGCCGCCGGCGCAGTGGCGGCGATTTCCTCCACCCCCGTTGAGGCGTGGGGCGGATGCGGCCTCTATCGTCATCCCACCCCGTGGGGCTGCCGCTGGAACGGGCCCGGCTGGGGCGGCCCTGTCGTCTATGGCGGCCCTGGCTTGTATCGCGGACCCGGCTGGTATGGCGGTCCAGGCTGGCGCTATCGCTACTGGCATCGCTGGCGTCGCTGGTACTGAGGGCTGCCAAGCGGCGTTGATCGCTACAGGAAGCTTTGGGGATCGACGTCCACGGTGACTCGCACCCCCCCGCGCGGCGGGGGGGCTGCGGCTAGCAACGCGCGCAGAAAGCCCTGCAAGTCCACGTTGCGCGGCGCTTTCGCCGCCAGCCGGAAGCGGTGGCGCCCACGCAGCAGCGCGATCGGCGCCTCCGCCGGCCCCAGCAACGTAATTTCGTCGCCGCCGACCACTCCGCCCGTCGGGGCGACGCGGAAGGACGCCGACAGTCCGTGCCCGGCGCGCGCCAGCGCCCGGGCATGGGCTTCCGCCGCGCCGCGATCCTCGTCGGCGACAATGATAGCGGCCAGCCGCCCGAATGGCGGCAAGCCGCCGCGCCGGCGCTGCTCGATCTCAGTCTCATAGAAACGCTCGACATCGCCCGACAGCAGTGCGGCGATGACGGGATGCTCCGGCTGCCAGGTCTGCAACAACGCGCGGCCCGGCCGCTCGCCGCGTCCGGCGCGCCCTGTGGCCTGCCGCAGAAGCTGAAACGTGTGCTCGGCGGCGCGGGGATCGCCATTGGCGAGCCCGACATCGGCGTCGACGATGCCGACCAGCGTCAGCCCCGGGAAATCGTGGCCCTTGGCGACGAGTTGGGTGCCGATGACGATATCGTAATCGCCGCGCCCGACGGCGTTCAACTCATCGCGCAGCCGCTCGACGCCGCCGGCCATGTCGGACGAAAGCACCAGCCGCCGCGCCTCGGGAAACAGCATTTCCGCTTCCTCGGCGACGCGCTCGACACCGGGGCCGCAGGGCGTCAGCGTATCGGCCTCCTGGCAGACGGGGCAGGCGTCCGGCCTCGGTTCGGAATGTCCGCAATGGTGGCACAGCAGCGACTTACGGAAGCGATGCTCGACCAGCCAGGCCGCGCAATTCGGGCACTGAAAGCGATGGCCGCAGGCGCGACACAGCGTCAGCGGCGCATAGCCGCGCCGGTTGAGGAACAGCAGCGCCTGTTCGCCCGCCGCCAGCGTCGCCTCGACCGCCTCGACCAGTTTCGGCGCCAGGAAACGGCCGCGCGGCGGCCCGGCGCGGCGCAGGTCGATGGCCGCGATGTCAGGCATGGCGCGGGCGCCGAAGCGCGCGGCGAGCTTCAGCCAGCGGTAGCGGCCCTGTTCGGCGTTGACGCGCGTTTCGATCGAGGGCGTCGCCGAGGCGAGCACGATCGGCGCCTTCTCCAGCCGGGCGCGCACCACTGCCATGT
>JAJYDD010000043.1 GCA_021777795.1 Pseudomonadota bacterium
TTGGCGATGGCGGCGCGGTTGATGATCTTAAAATAGCCGCCGCCGGCGAGCTTCTTGAACTTCACCAGCGCGAAATCCGGCTCGATGCCCGTGGTGTCGCAATCCATGACGAGGCCGATGGTGCCGGTCGGCGCGACGACGGAAACCTGCGCGTTGCGGTAGCCGTGGAACTGGCCCAGCGCCAGCGCGTCGGCCCAGGCGTTGCGCGCAGCGTCCGAGAGACCGGCGAAGGTCGCGCCGGCGCCGATCAACGACGCATGATCGAGCGGAGTCGGCGCGACGGCGAGCTTCTCATAGCCGTCGGCGACGCCCTCGGCGGCGCGCTTGTGGTTGCGGATCACGCGCAGCATGGACTCGGCGTTCGGCTTGTAGCCGGCGAAGGCGCCGAGCTTCTGCGCGATTTCGGCCGAGGTGGCGTAGGCGCGGCCGGTGAGGATGGCGCTCAAGGCGCCGCAGATGGCGCGGCCCTCGTCGCTGTCGTAAGCGATGCCGCAGGTCATCAGCAGGCCGCCGATATTGGCGAAGCCGAGGCCCAGCGTGCGGAAATCATAGGAAAGCTTGGCGATCTCCTTCGACGGGAACTGCGCCATCATCACCGAGATTTCAAGCACCAGCGTCCATAGCCGCACCGCGTGCTCATAGGCCTTGACGTCGAAGCGCTTCGACGCGACGTCGCGGAACTGCAACAGGTTGAGCGAGGCCAGGTTGCAGGCGGTGTCGTCGAGGAACATATATTCCGAGCACGGATTGCTGGCGCGGATCGGCCCCGAGGCCGGGCAGGTGTGCCAATCGTTGATGGTGGTGTGATATTGCAGGCCGGGATCGGCCGAGGCCCAGGCGGCATAGCCGATGCGGTCCCACAATTCGCGCGCCTTCATCGTCTTGGCCGGCTTGTGGTCGAGCCGGCGCGTCAGGCGCCAATCGCCATCGGCCTCGACGGCGTTCAGAAACTCGTCGGTCACGCGCACGGAATTGTTGGAGTTCTGCCCGGCGACGGTCAGATAGGCCTCGCTGTCCCAATCGGTGTCGTAGGCGTCGAAGTCGATGTCGCGGAAACCCTGTTTCGCGAACTGGATGACGCGCTTGAGGATGCCGTCGGGCGCCTCGTCGCGGCGCGCGGCCTTGATGGCGCGCTTCAAGGCAGGGTTCATCTGCGGGTTGAAGCAATCGTCGCCCGGCCCCTCGCAATTGACGCAGGCCTTCATGATCGCCTTCAGATGGCGCTTGAGCAGGCGCGAACCCGCCACCAACGCCGCGACCTTCTGCTCCTCCTTCACCTTCCAATCAATGAAGGCCTCGATGTCGGGGTGATCGACGTCGACGATGACCATTTTCGCGGCGCGCCGCGTCGTGCCGCCGGATTTGATCGCGCCCGCCGCGCGGTCGCCGATCTTGAGGAAGCTCATCAGCCCCGAGGATTTGCCGCCGCCCGAAAGCTTCTCATTCTCGCCGCGCAGGGTGGAGAAGTTGGTGCCGGTGCCGGAGCCGTATTTGAACAGCCGCGCCTCGCGCACCCACAGATCCATGATGCCGCCGTCGTTGACGAGATCATCCTGCACGGACTGGATGAAACAGGCGTGCGGCTGCGGGCGCTCATAGGCCGAGCGCGATTTGGTCAGCTTGCCTGTCTCGTGATCGACGTAATAATGGCCCTGGCCCGGCCCATCGACGCCATAGGCCCAATGCAGGCCGGTGTTGAACCATTGCGGGCTGTTGGGCGCGGCGATCTGCTTGGCGAGCATGAAGCGCATTTCGTCGAAAAAGGCGCGGGCGCTCTCCTCGCCGTCGAAATAGCCGCCCTTCCAGCCCCAATAGGCCCAGGCGCCGGCGAGCCGGTCGAACACTTGGCGGGCGGAGGTCTCGCCGATATAGCGCTCGCCCTTGGGCAGAAGCTCCAGCGCCGCCTCGTCGGGGACGCTGCGCCACAGGAACGAGGGGACGTTATTCTCCTCGACGCGCTTCAGCCGCGCGGGCACGCCGGCCTTGCGGAAATATTTCTGCGCCAGCACGTCGGCGGCGACCTGGCTCCAGGCGGCGGGAACCTCGACGCCGGCGGCCGAGAACACCACGGAGCCGTCGGGGTTGCGGATCTCCGACTTCGCGGTCGCGAACGGAATCGCGTCGTAGGGATTGGCGTTGGCCTCAGTGAAATGCCGGTCGATGCGCATCTATCCCGTCTCCGTTTCGCGACGCGCGCACGCGCCGCCGCGCGGCGTCTCGCCGCGATCCGCGCCCCACAAACTACGCTTTTCCCAGACGCCTCGGCCAAGGCTTCGCGCCTTGTTTTCCGCCGTCTCGCCGCTCGCCGCCCGGGACGCCTTCCTGTTACGGAATCGTCATCGCCCGGTCAATAGATAGGTGTGCCTAACCCTGTTCGCCACAAGATTTTGTGGATGATTCTCGTAAACAGGGGATTACCAAGCTCAGCCTCTGGACAAGATCGCCCGAGTCGGGGCCGGCGCGCAAGACGGATTCTCGGCCCCGGCGCAACGTCGGCGCGGGGCGTTGCCGAGGCGCCTCAGTGCAGCATCGCCGCTACATGCTCGAACCACGCCACCACCGGCGGCGGCGGGTAAATGCCCGCCAGCAGCACCAGCGAAAGATGCGCCACGATCGGCGCCGGCGAGGCGCGGGAGCGAATCTCCGGCCCGCCGGGATCGCCAAACGCCATGTTCTGGGCGTGCATGAGCAGCGCCCCGAAGGCGACCAGGAGCCCGAACACCAGAATCAGCGCCAACACCGGCGCGCGCGCGAAGGTCGAGCTGACCACCAGAAATTCGCTGGTGAACACCCCCATCGGCGGCAGGCCGGCGATGGCGAACACCCCCGCCAGCAGCGTCCAGCCGAGCCAGGGCTGGCTGACGGTGAGGCCGCGGATGTCGGCGATGCTCTGCGAGCCCTTGGCCTGCGCGATATGGCCGACGGTGAAGAAAATCGCCGATTTGGTCAGGCTGTGCATGGTCATGTGCAACAGCCCGGCGAAATTGGCGAGCGGGCCGCCGATGCCGAAAGCGAAGACGATGAGGCCCATGTGCTCGATGGAGGAAAAGGCGAACAGCCTTTTCACGTCGCGCCGCCGATAGAGCATGAAGGCGGCGAACAGCAGCGACAACAGCCCCAGCGTCGCCAGCAGCGGCCCCGGCGCGAAGGCGCGGCCGTTGGCGTCGATCACCAGCTTGAAGCGCAGCACGATATAGAGCGCGACATTGAGCAACAGGCCCGACAGCACCGCCGAGATCGGCGTCGGCCCCTCGGCATGGGCGTCCGGCAGCCAGGCGTGCAGCGGCACGAGCCCGACCTTGGCGCCATAGCCCAGCATGAGGAACACGAAGGCGAGATCGAGCAGCGCCGGGTCGAAATCCCCGGCGCGGCGCAACAGCAGCGTCCAGATCATGCCGCCTTCGCCCAAAGCCGGCCGCGCCGCCATGAAGATGAGGATGGTGCCGAACAGCGCCAGCGCGATGGCGACGCTGGCGAGGATGAAATATTTCCACGCCGCCTCGATCGCCTCGCGCGTCTGGTAGAGGCCGACCATCGCCACCGTCGTCAGCGTCGCGATTTCGAGCGCCGCCCACATCAGCCCGATATTGTTGGCGGTCAGCGCCAGATTCATCGCGAAGGCGAGGAACTGGCACATCGCGTGATAAAAGCGCAGGTTCCGCGGCGTAAGCCGGCCGGTCTCCAACTCGTGCCCGATATAGCTGGCCGAGAACACCGAAGTCGTGAAGCCGACGAAGGCGTTGAGCGCGACGAAGACGACGTTGAGATCGTCGATCAGCAGATAGGGCGTCGCAAAGCCCGGCAGCACGAACAGCGAGCAGGCGACGGCGAGCGTGGCGAACGAGGCCGCGACGTTGAGCCGCGCCGACAGCCTGTAATCGGGCAGGAACGCCAGCGCCGCCGCCGCCCCGAGCGGAAGGGCGAGAATCGCCTGGACGGCGGGCAGAGCCGTCATCGCCTTGAGCCTTGGAAGTCTTCGAGCACGCCGACATCGACGCCGCCGAAACGGTCTTGCAGCCGGAACAGGAACACGTAGATCACCACCAGCGCCACCACCACCGAGAAGGCGACGGCGAACTCCACCACCAGCGGCATCCCCTTGGCGCCGGCGGCGGCCAGGATCAGCCCGTTCTCCAGCGACATGAAGCCGATCACCATACTGACCACATTGCGGCGCACCACCATCATCAACAGGCCGAGCAGGATCACCGCCAACGCGAAGGCGAGATCCTCGCGCGCCAGCGCGTCGGCCTCGTTCTCGATGCGCAGCATGACGACGATGGCGAGCGCGACGCAGGCGAGCCCCGCCAGCATCGTCGCCCCGATTCCGACGACATTCTCGACCTCACGGCGCAGGCCGAGCCGGTCGATGGCGCGATGCAGCGCATAAGGGATCAGCGCCGCCTTGAACAGAAAGGCGACCGCCGCCGTGGCGTAGAGATGCGGCTTGTCCTGCACAAAGGCCTGCCAGACGACCGCCAGACTCAAGACGAAAGCTTGCGCGGCGTAGACGTTGAGCAGCGCATAGATGCGCGTCTGGTAGAGCAGCATGAAGCTGACGAGCACGAGGCCGCCGGCGAGCAGATGCGAGACGTCGAAATCCAGCCCGCTCATTTCAGAACCCTCGACACGAACAACAGCATGGCGCCGAGCAGGCCGAGCATCAGCGCCGCGCCGAGGAAATTGGGGACGCGGAACACCCGCATCTTGGCGATGGAGGTCTCGAACACGCCCAAGGCCACGCCGGCGAAGGCAAGTTTGGCCAGATAGACGCCGAGCCCGACGCCCAACGAGCGGCCCTCCCCCGCAACCAGGCCCCAGGGGGCGAAGACGCAGCCGATGATCGAGACATAGAGCAGCAGCTTCAGCATCGCCGCCAGTTCGATCAGCGCCAGATGGCGGCCGGAATATTCGAGGATCATCGCCTCGTGCACCATCGTCAGTTCGAGATGGGTGGCGGGATTGTCGGCGGGGATGCGGCCGTTCTCGGCGATGGCCACCATCACCAGCGCGACGAGCGCCATGCCGAGCGTCACTCTGAGGCCGACGTCGTGCGTGGTCATGAATTCGGCGATGGTCGAAAGCTGGGTGGAGCCCGCCAGCAGCGCCAGGCAGAACACAATGGTCATCATCGCCGGCTCCGCCAGCGTGGCGAACATCGCCTCGCGGCTGGCGCCGAGGCCCCCGAAGCTCGTGCCGACATCCATGCCGGCCAGAATCAGCGCGAAACGGCCAAAGCCCAGAATCGCGACAATGGCGATGAGATCGGCGCTCCAGGAGAACATGAGGCCGGTGGCGAAGGTCGGGACCAAGGCCGCCGCCACCCAGGTCGAGGCGAAGATGAGATAGGGCGCGACGCGGAAATAGGAGGTCGCGCTGTCGGCGACGATGGCCTCCTTGCGGGCGAGGCGGGCGAGGTCGAAATAGGGTTGCAGCACCGAGGCGCCGCGCCTTCGCGTCAGCCGCGCCTTGACCTTGCGGATGAGCCCCGTCAGCCCCGGCGCCAGCGCGATGACCAGCGTCATTTGCAGGAGTTGATAGGCGAGATCGCTTATCACGAGCGGATCGCCAGCAGCAGCAACAGCGCCAGCAGCGCGCCGAAGACGACGCTGAGATATTGGCGGATGGTGAGGAATTGCAGCGGATTGAGCCATGTCGCCACCGCTGCGACCGCCCGCCCTATCGGCGCATAGAGCCCGCGCCAGATGCGATCCGACATATGCACCGTGATCCGCGCCGGCCGCGCCTCGCCGGGGCGCGGCATATCGACCTCGGCCCGCGCGGCGAAGGCGAAGGGGCCATAGACGCGCCGTATCGGCTCGGCGAAGCTGACGGCGGTGTATTGCGTCGCGGGGTCGGCGTTGGGGAAGCCGCAATCCCAGGCCGGCGCGCGCCGGATCGCGGCGGAGGCGACGCGGTGGATGACAAAGGCCGCCGCCGAGCCGGAAGCGACGAAGAAGATCAGCACCAGCAGGCCATTGTAGGAACTGCGCGATTCCGCGATGGGCGCAATCGAGGTCCAGGGGATCTTGGCTTGCAGCGGCATGGCGGCGCCGACGGCGGCCTCGGCGAGCGGCTTCAAGGCGTCGATCAGCACGCCGGGGAAGATTCCGGCCAGCAGGCAAGCGCCGGCGAGCCCCGCCATCGCGTAGCGCATGGTGGGGTCGGCGTCCGTCGCGCTTGCGGCCTCCGGCGAGCGCGGGCGGCCGAGGAAGGCGATTCCGAACATACGCGCGAAGGCGGCGGCGGCGAGCGCGGCCACCAGCGCGACTACGGCGCCCATCGCCAGCGCCAGCAGCTTCAGCGTCCATTGCGGAAAGGCGGGGCCGAGCAGCACCGCCTGCAACATCAGCCATTCCGAGACGAAGCCGTTGAGCGGCGGCAGGCCGGCGATGGCGGCGGCGCCTATCAGCATCGCAAGGCTTGTCCAGCGCATCCGGTCGAACAGGCCGCCGAGCCGGTCGAGGTTGCGCGCGCCCGTCGCCGTCAGCACCGCGCCGGCGCCGAAGAACAGCAGGCTCTTGAACAGCATGTGATTGAGCGCGTGAAGCATCGCCGCCGTGAAGGCGAGCGCGGCGGCGCGGCTGAGATCGTCGGCCTTGAAAGCGAGCGCCAGACCAAGGCTGAGAAAGATGAGGCCGATGTTCTCGACCGTCGAGAACGCGAGCAGCCGCTTGAGATCGACCTCCATTGTGGCGCTGAGCACCCCGAGCGCGGCCGTGGCGGCGCCGAGAAGGAGAATCGGCAGACTCCAGCGCCAATCCGGCGCGCCGAGGAGGTCGAAGGCGAAGCGCACGAAGGCGTAAATGGCGATCTTGGTCATGACGCCGCTCATCAGCGCCGAGACATGGCTGGGCGCGGCCGGATGGGCGAGCGGCAGCCAGACATGCAGGGGCGCCAGCCCCGCCTTGGAGCCGGCGCCGAGGACGACCAGCGCCAGCGCCAGCGCGGCGACGCCCGCGCCGGGCGGATGGGCGCGCATGGCGGCGAAGGCGTAGCCGCCGCTCGCCCCCGCTAGCACGCCGAAGGCGAGCAACAGCATCAGCGCGCCGAAGGCCGCCATGACGAGATAGACGAAGCCGGCGTTGCGGTTCTCGGCGCTGCGGTGATGCGCCGTCACCAGCGCCCAGGAGGACAGCGACATAAACTCCCAGGCGACGAGGAAGGTGTAGGCGTCATCGGCGAGCGGCACGAGGCTCATGCCGGCCAGAAAGGCCGGATAAAACGGCAGCACCCGGCCCGGCTCTTGCTCATGGCGGCCGTAACCGAGCCCATAGAGGCTGGCGACCGCGCCGCCGAGATGGGCGAGCGCAAGGAAGAACGCCGAGAGCGCGTCGAGCCGAAAATGCGCGCCGAGCCACGGAAGGCCGATGGGCAGGACGAGGGTCTGCGGCGCGGCGCGGCCGAGGAAATGCGTCAGCGCGAGGGCGAGGCCCAGCGTCGAGAGCGCCAGCGCGCCGCCGTAGACGAGGGCGTTGTTGCGCCGTATGGCGCCGGCGATCGCCAACGCCAGCAAGGCGAGATCGACGAGAAGCAACCCGACAAGCGCGTTCATCGCTACCGTTCAGGCTCGCGCGCGCAGAGGAATATCGGGTCGAAGGCGCATGTCGGTCTCGGTCAAAAACTCGTGACTGACATGCTAGGCCGACGCCAGCGCCCGTCAAGGGGCAAATGGCGCCGGGATACTACGTAGGTTCAGGCGCGGCGCATCACCGCGAGGACCACGCCGATGATGATGACGATGACCGCCACCCAGATCAGCATATGCGCGCCGCCCATCGCGGTCGAGGCGACGCCGCCAAATCCCAGCAAAGCCGCAACGATGGCGACCACGATAAGGACAAGCGCGTAATAGATAAGGTTTCCCGGCATGACGTCCCCTTTGGCAAGGCATCGCGCCAAGGTGGGCGCGAGATTGGCAAAGTAACGACGTGGATAGCATTGTGTTCCCTACGCGCGGAATTATGTCGGGCGGCAAAGTCGGGCGAAGTCGGCGAGATAGGCTTGCAGCGCGCCGACGTTTTCCGGTTGCGCGAGGCGTTCGGCGATTTCGGCCGGGTCCAACTTCATCAAGGGCAAGCGCAGGAAAAGCTCGGGCGCGAAGCGGTTGGAGACGGTCGCCAGCACCTGACGCAGGCTCTCCAGCATGTCGTCGCCGCGATGCGAGGCGTGCAGCAACGCCATCGGCTTGCCGACCAGCGTATCGCGCGAAACCAGCCAGTCGATGGCGTTCTTCAGGCCGCCGGGCAACGCGCGCACATATTCGGGGCTGGCGACGATAACGCCGTCGCTGGCGTCCACCAGGGCGATATAGGCGCGCACCTCCGCCGGCGGGTCGCCGTCGAGATCGGGCGAGAACACCGGCAGCCGGCCGACGCCCTCGAAGACGACGACCTCGACGCCCCGCGGCGCGGCGGCGGCGAGCCCGCGCAGCAAGGCCGTGTTGGTCGATGCGCGTCGCGCGCTGCCAGAGATGGCGAGAATCTTCATCGCCGCAGCCTACCCGAACACCCCATGCAGGAACCAGCGCGGCCGCGCGGTCTCCCCGTAGAGGCCCTCGATAGGGCCAGCTATCGCGGCTTCGGATGCCACAGTTCCACCCGGCCAACCGGCACGCCGCGTTCGGCCTCCGATGGCGACGGCCGATAGATTTTTGCGATGAAGGGCTGCTTCTGACGGGCAAGAAAGACCTCGATCTCCGACATGGTTTCAACAAAAGAGGCGGCCAGTTCAGGCAAAGGCGCTTTTCCGATGACAACCAACAGGGACACGCGATGAAGAATTACGGCGGCCAGTTCGTTGGGCATGTAGCGGATGCGAAGATTGTGGGTGACGGCGACCCAGCCCTTTTTGCCGATGGCTTCCAGCCATTCCTCATCCGAGGCATCGTCAGCAAAATGGTCCTGATGTCGTTCGACTTTGAGCCCTGCGGCAGAAAGAATGGCGGGAAATTTCTTGCCAAGATCGCGATCGGTGAAGAAGGTAAAATTCAAGCGGCGCGCTCATAGAGTACAGCCTCCTCGACCTCTGATTGATCGAGATCGTAGTCGGCCGCAATATCCGCGATGGTTTCGCCTGAATCGATTCGGTCAGCGATCGCCGCCGTTGAAATGCTTTTGCTCAACAACACGGGACGGCCGAACGAAATGCGCGGATCAATCGCGATCGGGCGCCAGTCGCCGCCGTCGGCCCCGCCAAGAAAGGGATAGAGCCGAATCGGAATTTGCGTTTCGTCCCAATCGATGCGCCGCAAGTGCTTTTCCAGCACTTTTCGTAGCGCAAGCTGCCCCGAGGCGGACAGGTCGATCAATTCGCCGTACCGGTCGAGGAATACCCGCCCCGCTTCCGCTCGCAACTCTGGGCTCAGAAGCAGGCGTTCGATTCCGAGCGCTTTCTGGGCATAGCCAAGCGCATTTCGCAGCGCTTTGACCGATACGCCATGTTCCGTGCGCAATGCGCGCAAGACGTGCGCTTCGATCAGGTTGGTGAACGACATCATCGGCGGCTTTGCCGAGGCCGGCTTGATGAGAGGTGGGAAGCCCCTGCTCCCCTCGGCGGTGGGGTATTTCCGCCCGACGACCCAACTGCGCAGCGTCGCTGGAGGCAACCGCAAATAGTGAGCCGCCTCGCTGAGCGTATACGCCGCGGCGTCTCTGACCTTCGCCATCTTGTCGCGGTTCTCAATCATCCAAGCTCCGAAGAGCGCGTTTCGCAATCTGGTCTTATAGCAAAGCGACCGCTCCGCAAATCAACTCCGAAAGTTCTCGCCCGCTCTGAACTCCAGTGGCTCACCCGAACACCCCATGCAGGAACCAGCGCGGCCGCGCGGTCTCCCCGTAGAGGCCCTCGCGATAGAGCCAGTAGCGCCGCCCCTCGGCATCCTCGGCGCGGAAATAGTCGCGCGTCGGCGCGGCCGGGCCGCGCCACCAGGGCGCGGCGATGCGCTCCGGCCCCTCGATCGCCGCCACCTCGCGCAGCACCCGCCGCCAACGGAAGCGTAAGGGCGGCCCGTCGGGAACCTCGGCCAAAGCCTCGATAGGCTCCGGCCGCTCGAACAGGCGCAGCGGCCGGGGCGCCGTCATTTGCACCAGCGCGCCCGCCTGGCCTCCCGTCGCCGGCCGCGAGACGACGCTGTGCTCGGGCAGATGCGCGTCGACGAGGCGCTGGCGCGTCACCCGCGAGGGGCCGAGCCGCGCGCTGAGGCGGTCGATGAGGTCAGCCAGCGCCTTGGCCTGGCTCGCCTCGAAGGCGCGCTCGAACGTCGATTGCGAGGGCGCGGCGTCCTCGGCGGCGAGGCAGGAAAGCCGCATCAGGTCGATGCCGAACCCGGGATCGATGGGCTCGCCGTGCAGCAGGCGCTCGCGAAACAGCCGCAGAATCGCGCGCGCCTCGTTGAGCGGCCGGCTCGAAGCGACCTGGAGGCGGCGCGCTTCGCCATCGACGCGAAACAGCGCCAGTTCCAGCCGGCGCGCGCCTTGGCCGCGCCGCTCCAAGAGTACGACGAGATCGTCGGCGAGCCGGTTCAGCGTCGCCTCGACCGCCTCCAGATGCGCGATCGGGCTGGCGAAACGCCGCTCGGCCAGCATGTCGGGTGCGGCGAAGCGGGGCGAGATCGAGGGGCGGGAAAGCCCGTGCAATTCGTCGAGCCGGGCGATGAGATCGGCGCCGAAACGGGCGGCGATCGGCCCGCGCGGACGCAAGGCGAGATCGCCGATGCGCTTCAGGCCCGCGCGGGCCAACTCCCCGCAGAGCGCCGGCGCGACGCCGAGCGCGGCGACCGGCAGATCGTGGAAAACCCGCGCGAAAGCCTTGCCTTCGAGGCCGGCGGGAGCGACCGGCTGGCGGCTGAAGCGGGCGAGCGCGCTCGCCGCGCGGGGACTGTCGGCGAGGCCCGCCCGCAACGTGAGGCGGGCGCGGGCGAAACGCGCCTCCACATCGGCGAGCAGCCCGACCTCGCCGCCGAACAGATGCGCGACGCCGGAAATGTCGAGCATCAGCCCGTCGGCGCCGTCGAGCGCGACCAGCGGGGTGTAGCGGGAACAGGCGTCGGCGAGCTTTTCGAGCGCCCGCGCCTGCGCCTCGGGATCGGCCTCGACGGAGACCAGCGCGGGATGGCGGGCGCGGGCGTCGGCCAGCGTCAAGCCGGGGCTGAGGCCCAAACGCGCGGCCGCCGCATCGACGGCGACGAGCCGGCGCGCGTTCTTTTCCGTGGCGACGACGGCGAGCGCGGCCTCGGGGGGCGTCTCATGCCTGCGACGCGCGAGATCGGTCGGCAGGCGCGCCAGCCACAGGGACAGAAATCGCCGGTTCGTCAAACCTTTGCTCCTCGCTTCGCCAGATGAGGCGCGCCGGCGCGGGGTCCGCCCCCGCGCCGCGCGCCTTGATGAGCCGGACCGAGAACGCCGGCGCCCCCGGCAGCGGCTTGCGGTCGCCCGCCGACGGTTCGCGCGCGCTCGGGGCGGCGGCGATCTCGAACCGCGTCTCGGCGGCGGTCGAGAGGTTTTGGCCATGCGCAGTCGGCAGGCTCATGAGCGCCGGCGTGCCGGAGCGGGCGGCGAGCGTCAGGCGGCGCGAGACGGCCAGATCGTATTTCGGCAAGCGCCAGAGTTCGCCGATGACGACGGCGAGCGCGCCGCTCCGCAGCGCCTCCTCCACGGTCTGGAACAGGCTCGTCGCATCGGGCGCGCGCACGAAAACGAGGCGGGAGAGATCGAGCCCATGCGCGGCGAGGCCGGGACCAAAGGGGATTCCGTTCTGCGAAAAGGCGAAATCCTCGACCGCCAGCAGCCCGCCCAGATCCCGCGCCGCCATGAAGCGGGCGGCCAAACTCAGCGCGAAGCCGAAGGCGGCGAGCGCGTCGGCGGGCGCGGCGGGCGCGATCTCATGCAGCCCATCGCCCGTGAGGCCGCCGCCGAGGCGCCGGTCGAGCCCGCGCGCGAGCGGCAGCCGCACCCGGGGGCGCGGCTGCTCGATGCGCTCGACCATGCGGCGCAAATGGGAAACCCGTTCGGCCCTGTCGCTCGGCGACATCCGCTCAACCCGTCCTGTGTTCTCTATTTGTTCCAACGTGCGCTTGGGCCGGGGGAGAGTCAAGCCGCGATTCGGGAGGGACGTTGATTCGTCCCAGCCTCCCAAGAGAGGTTTTAAATCCCTATAGCATCTGGTCTTCAGACAGGCCCGTCACGAGGAGCGAAGCGCCCGTCACGAGGAGCGAAGCGCCCGTCACGAGGAGCGAAGCGAAGCCATCCAACGTTGAGAGACCTCATGCGGCTTCCGCCGGCGCGGATCGCACTCGACGCCGGCCATGACCCCGCCTCACCCCACGCCGAGCTTCTTCTGCAAGCTCGTCGAGGACGTCGTGTACTGGAACACCAGCCGCTTGTCGGGATAGACGTAACGGTGGATCTTCTGCGCCGCCAGCGCGCCCTCGTGGAAGCCCGACAGGATCAGCTTCAGCTTGCCGGGATAGGTGATGATGTCGCCGATGGCGAATATGCCCGGCGTCGAGGTCTCGAATTTCTCGGTGTCGGCGGGAATCAGGTTTTCGTGCAGGTTGAGACCCCAATCGGCGATCGGCCCCAGCTTCATCGTCAGGCCGAAGAACGGCAGCATGTCGTCGCAGGCGATGTCGACGCTCTCGCCGCTCTCCTTGCGCAAGGTCAGCGCCGAAAGCTGGCCGCCCTCGCCTTTCAGCCCCGACACTTGGCCGAGGATGAAATCCATCGCGCCCGCCGCCACCAGTTCGCGCATCGCGTTGACCGAATGCGGCGCGGCGCGGAAGGCGTCGCGGCGGTGGATGAGCGTGATGCGCTCGGCGACAGGGTGCAGATTCAGCACCCAATCCAGCGCGGAATCGCCGCCGCCGACGATGGTCACGCGCCGGCCGCGAAACTGCTCGACCTTGCGCACGGCGTAGAAGACGGATCTGCCCTCATAGGCGTCGATGCCGGGAATCGGCGGCTTCTTGGGCATGAACGAGCCGCCGCCGGCCGCGATCAGCACACATCTGGCGGTGACCTCGGTCCCCGCGTCGGTGGTGACGCGAAATTTCGGATGCTCGGCGTCGCCGAGGCTCTCCACCCGCTCCACCATCTCGCCCATGTGGAACACAGGGTTGAACGGCTGGATCTGCTTGATGAGGTTCTCGACCAGACCCTGCGCCGAAACCTCGGGGAAGCCGGGAATGTCGTAGATCGGCTTTTCCGGATAAAGCTCGGAGCATTGACCGCCCGGCTTGCCCAGGATGTCGATGAGATGGCACTTGATGTCCAGGAGCCCCAGCTCGAACACCGCGAACAGGCCCGCAGGGCCGGCCCCGATAATGGCGACGTCGGTCTCGATGCTCTCGGTCATGTCTCAGCCCTGCTTGGCCGGCGTGGTGACGACAAGCCCGTCGAGATTGGGGGCGACCTTGATCTGGCAGGAAAGCCGCGAACTCGGCCGCACCTCGAAGGCGAAGTCGAGCATGTCCTCCTCCATCTGCGAGGGCTTGCCGACGATCTCGGTCCAGGCGTCATCGACATAGACGTGGCAGGTGGCGCAGGCGCAGGCGCCGCCGCATTCGGCCTCGATGCCAGGCACGGCGTTGCGGATCGCGGTCTCCATCACCGTCGAGCCGTCTTGCGCCTCGACCGTGCGCGCCGCGCCGGCGGCGTCCTTGAAGGTAATCTTCGTCATCGCGTCTCGCTCAGCCCCTGTTGCGCAGCTTACATAAAGGCGCGCGCGGCGCAGGGGAAGAGGTTCAGACGGCCAGTTCGGCGATCGCCGCGCGGGCCTCGGCCACGGCTTCGGCAAGCGCTACGAGCGCACCTTCGAGGGCGCCGGCGCCCTCGGGCTCGCCGCCTTCCGCCTCGAATATCGTCTCCACCGCCTCGGCCGCCTCCGCCACGGCGAAGGCGCCGATCGCCAGCGCCGAGCCGCGCAGCCTGTGGGCGATATCGGCGCGGGCGCGGCGCGGCAGGTCGGCAAAAGTCACGCGTTCGGCCAGCTTGGCCGACTGGCGGTCGAACATCGCCAGCAGCTCCGATTCGAGCGCTTCGTCGCCATCGGTCGCCCGCGCGAGGTGGACGAGGTCGATCGGCGGGCGTCCTTCGGCCTGTCGCGCCTGTGCCTGAACATCGGCGAAGGCTGGATCGGCAAGGACTTGATCGGAAAGGGCGACGGCGCGCATGCAGATGGGTCTCCGGAGCCGGCGTGGCCTTCTGGACACGAAATTCCTGGGGAAACATGTCCGGCGCGGGCCTGGACGCCGCGCAAAGCCGGTGGAATATGGCGGCGCAAACGTTAACGACGTTTTAAATTCTGCGGGCGGCTCAGGTATCCTTGCCGAGCCAGCGCGGGTAGAGTGGACTTGGTTAACCCGCGCCTTAACGCGCCGCGAGGCCCAAGGCGTCGTGTGGAGGGGGGGTGGGGTTTCGCGCGTGGTCCCCGCGCGCGAGGCCTAATGCAACGACCCGCGCGCCCGCGCGGACCGGAGAGAATGAAGGCGGACGAAATGTCGCAACAGAATAAGGCTTCGGATCCCGTATCCCAAGCCATGCTCGCGATCGAGGACGCGCTGAACCTCGGCATGGAGCCGGAAAACGCTGCGCCCGCCGCCGCCCCGGACGCCGAAACCCCTGCGCCCGCGCCCGCCCCCGAGGCGCCGGCCCTGAAGGCCCCGATTCCCAAACCCGCAGCGCCCAAACCCGAAGCCTCCAAACCGGCCACGCCCAAGGCCGAAGCGCCGGAGCCGCGGCTTACGCCGCGCGAGCGCCCCGCCAACGACGATCGCGCCGCCGCCGGGCCGATCGTCCAGGCGTTACAGATCAAGCGCCCGACCGCGACTCCGCTTGTCGTCGCCACGTTCGTCTCGATCGTCTGGTTCGGGCTTTGCGCCTATTACGGCTACCAGCGCGCGCCGCATTATCTGGCGACGCCGGCGCTGCTGCTGCGCCCGGAATCCGTGTTGTTCCTGATGTCGGCGCTGGCGCCGGTGATGCTGCTGTTCGGTTTCGTCGCGCTGGCCCGCCGTCTGGCGGATCTGCGCCAATCGGCCGCGTCCATCGCCCATGTCGCGGTTCGGCTCGCCGAGCCCGAGGCGATGGCCGGCGAGCAATTCGCCACCCTGTCGCAGGCGATCCGCCGCGAGGTGACGACGATGGGCGACGGCGTCGAGCGCGCCTATTCGCGCGCCGTCGAACTGGAAACGCTGGTGCGCACCGAGATCGCGGCGCTGGAGCGCTCCTCGGGCGAGCATGAG
>JAJYDD010000538.1 GCA_021777795.1 Pseudomonadota bacterium
TGACGTGGCTGACGCCGATGTGGCGCAGCCGGCCCTTACGCTGCAATTCCGCCAGCGCCTCGACCTGCGCCGCGATGGAGCCCTCGGCCGGCGCCAGATGCCCGTGCATGGAGCGCATGTTGACGACCTCCATCACATCGAGCCCGAGGCGGCTGAGATTGTCCTCGACCGCCTGGACGATCTCGGCCGGCGCTTGCGCCGGCAGCCATCCGCCCTTGCCGTCCCGCCGCCCGCCGACCTTGGTGACGATGACGAGATCGGCGGGATAGGGATGCAGCGCCTCGCGGATGATCTCATTGGTGACGTAGGGACCATAGAAATCGCTGGTGTCGATGTGGTTGACGCCCGCCGCAACCGCCTCGCGCAGCACCGCCACCGCCTCGGCGCGGTCGCGCGGCGGCCCGAAGACGCCCTTGCCCGCCAGTTGCATCGCGCCATAGCCCATGCGCCGAACGATGCGGTCGCCGAGCTTGTAAGTTCCCGCCTTGTCGATATTGGCCATCTCTCGCGCTCCTGTTGGACGCCTGAGATAGCGGTTTGCCCGCTCAACGATAATGCGACACAAGCGGCACAGGCCGTGCGAAAACCTGGACAATGGACGATCTGCACATCTTCGTCGCCGTCGCCCGCGCCGGCGGCTTTCGCGAGGCCGCGCGCAGTCTCAACGCCAGCGCCTCGACGCTCAGCGAGGCCGTGCGGCGGCTGGAGCAGCGGCTCGGCCTGCGGTTGCTCAACCGCACCACCCGCAGCGTCGCGCCGACGCCGGCGGGCGAAAAACTGATCGCGCGGCTGGCGCCCGCGCTGGCCGAGGTCGAGGCGGCGCTGCGCGAGGCGACGAGCGACGCCGGGGAGCCTGCGGGCGTGCTGCGGCTGAATGTGCCGGCGAGCGCGGCGCGACTGGTGCTGCCGCGCCTGCTGCCGCCTTTTCTGGCCGCGCATCCGCGCATCGAGGTCGAGCTTTCGGTCGAGGAATCCTTCGTCGATGTGTTGGCGGCTGGTTGCGACGCCGGCATCCGCTACGAGGAGCGGCTGGCGCAGGATATGATCGCCGTGCCCATCGGCCCGCGTGTGCAGCGTTTCGCCGCCGCCGCCAGCCCCGCCTATCTGGCGCGGCGCGGCGTCCCTGAGCGGCCGCAGGATCTGGCCGCGCACGCCTGTATGCGCGGCCGTTTCGCCAGCGGCCGCGCGCTGGCCTGGGAGTTCGAGCGCGGCGCGGACATCGTGCGGATCGAGCCGGCGGGGCCGTTGTTGGTTCAGGTCGGCGCCGCATCCGATCTGCTGTTGCAGGCGGCCATCGCCGGGCTCGGCGTGGTCTATCATTTCGAGGATTGGCTGCGCCCGCATCTCGACAGCGGCGAACTGACGCCGGTGCTGGCGGATTGGTGGCCGAGCTTTTCCGGGCCGTTCCTTTATTATCCCGGCCGTCGCCTCGTGCCGCCGGCGCTGCGCGCCTTCGTCGATTTCGCGCGCACTTCGGCGGGCCGGCTTTGGCCCGAAGCGAGAGATTAAGCCTGCGCCGGCAGCGCGTCGAGATCGGCGGCGATGATCGGCTGATCGACGATGAACAGATAAGACGCCGCCGAGGCGACGCCGATCAGCGCGCCGACCACCAGCGCCGGCGCGAAAGTTCCCGTCTTCTGCACGATGAGGCCGGTGACGGTCGGGGCGAGCGCGCCGCCGAGATATCCGCCGAAATTCTGCATCGCTCCAATCGAGGCGGTGCAGTTGGTCGGCGCGGCGACGGAGCTTAGCGCCCAGGCGCAGGTGCTGGTCACATAGACCAGGAACAGCGAGGCGGAGATAAAACCGACCGCCAGCGCGTTCGACGACACGAAAGCCGCCGCCACCGTGCAACCGGCCGTGCCCACCAGCGCGATCGCCGCCGGATAGCGCCGGCTGTTGACTGGCGAAACGCCGCTGCGCAACAGAAAATCGGCGATATAGCCGCCCGCGAGCCCGCCGACGACGCCCCAGGCGAAGGGGATCGCGGCGGCGATGCCTGTGAATTTTACGCTCATATGGCGCTCGATTTCGAGATAGCCGGGCAGCCAGGCGGTGTAGATCCAGGTGAGATAAATGCAGCCGAAATAGCCCAGAATCATCCCCCAGGTGGTGCGGAAGCGGAACAGGCGTTTCCACTCCCCCCACGTCACCCGCGTCCGCTCGCCGGGCGGATTGCCCTCAGTGCGGTAAAGCGTCTCGCCCGCGTTGAGAGGGACATCGGCAGGGTTGCGGTAGACGAGGAACCAGACGGCGGCCATGACGAGACCGGCCGCGCCCATGATCGCGAACATCACGCGCCAGCCGAAGATCAGCATCAGCCACGTCAGCAGCGGCACGGCCAATGCGGTGCCGAGCGAGGAGGCGCAGTTGAACACGCCCGTCGCGACGCCCCGGTCGCGCGGGTTGAACCAATCGCGCACCACGCGCGCGCAGGTCGGGAACTGCGGCGCCTCGCCGACGCCAAGCAACAGGCGGGCGCCGAAGAATTCGCCGAAACCGCGCACGAGCCCGCCGAGCAACTGCGCCAGCGACCACAGGCTCAGGCCCAGCGTCAGCAGCAGGCGCGGCCCGAGCCGATCGACCATCGCCCCCGTCGGCAGTTGCGCGAACGCATAGGCCCACAGGAACGCCGACAAGAGATAGCCCATATCGGCGATCGACAGGCCGAGATCGTGACGGATGAGCGGATTGGCGACGGAGAGCGTCGCGCGGTCGATGTAATTGATGACGCCGGCCGTCACCAGCATGGCGAGCGCGTTGCGCTGAATCGATCTCAGCCGCGCAGTCGCCGGCGCCGTCTTGGGGTCTTGCATTTCCTCGCCGAGCCCTGTTGTTTTGCCCTGCGAAGGTTTGCGCCTCGGCCCCCGGCTTGGCAAGGAGGGCCGGCGATCAACATTCCACGAAGTTGACGGCGAGACCGCCGAGCGAGGTCTCCTTGTATTTGGTCTGCATGTCGGCGCCGGTCTGGCGCATGGTGGCGATCACCTGATCGAGCGACACCTTGTGCGAGCCGTCGCCGTGCAGCGCGAGGCTCGCCGCCGCGATGGCCTTGATGGCGCCGAAGGCGTTGCGCTCGATGCAGGGGATCTGCACCAGCCCGCCGACGGGATCGCAGGTCATGCCGAGATGGTGCTCCATCGCGATCTCGGCG
>JAJYDD010000539.1 GCA_021777795.1 Pseudomonadota bacterium
GATATGCTGACGGGCGCTGCCGTCGGCCTTGTCCATCGTGCCGTGCGAGGTGACGAAGGCAGCGAGCGCGCCAGGCTTCAGGAGATCGATCGAGCGCGCGATGAAGTAGTCATGCAACCGAAGCCCTAGCGCGCGATAGGCGCGGTCGGAGCGCACCGTCCGGTCGGAGAACGGCGGATTGCCGATGGCGAGATCGAAATTCGCGGGCAGATCGACGCGCGCGAAGTCGGTCGTGATGATCCGCGCTCGCGGCTGCAGCAGCCGCGCGATCCGCGCCGTCACGGGATCGATTTCCACGCCAGTGAAATGAGCGCGGTCGCGGATGGCCTCCGGCATGAGTGCGGCAAACAAGCCGGAGCCAACGCCGGGGTCCAGCACGCGGCCGCCGCGCCAGCCGAGCCGCAGGAGACCGGCCCAGATCGCGCGCACGATGGGCTCCGGCGTGAAATGCGCGTACTGCGTGCAGCGCGCCAGCGAGGCATAGTCGGCCTCCGTCACGGCGTCCTGCAGATCGGCGCCGAGTTCACCCCAGCCCTCCCGGAAGGCCAACTCGCCGGGGCGGCGGAAGACGCCATTCGCGAGGTCGGACGCGCCGAAGCCGATGAAGCGGATCAACTTGCGCTGCTCGTCCTCGGTGGCCTGTCGCTTGGCAGCTTCGATCTCCGCTGCAAGCCGGATCGCCGCGATATTGTCGCGGGCGCGCTCCTTCCAGCTGCCGGCCAGTCCACGGCCGTCTGCGAGATAGAAATTGTCGCCGCGCCGTTGCGTGACATTCTCGGCCAACGGACGGGTCACGGAAGCCGCAATGGGCGCCGGCGATGTCGGATCGGGCTCGTCGTCGCTATCGTTCGCGATAGCCCCGGCCAGCGCAGTCACGCCGAAGCCGCCAGAGAGCGCTGTGCCGCCGAATAGGTCGAGGGTGAAGGGATCATGCGCCATTGAGGTCTTTTCCTGTGAGAAAGGCGCGCGTCGTTGGTCCCACCAGATAGGGCCGGCAGGCGCAGACACGCGGAAGGGTTGGAAGGGGAGAGCTTGTTTGGACGGATCAACCGCAGAGGGCTTCGGGCAAGCGATCGGGGCCGCTGATCACGTTGCGGACAGCTTCGCTGATTAGGGCGGCGATTGTCCTCGCGACGCTAAGCCGCCGCGAGCTCGGGCAGGTAGCGCAGGTGAACTGGGAGCTTTGAAGAGATTTCGGCGTCGGTGAGATCGCAGAGCCGTTTCACGCTCTGCTGCCTGTTCGCGCCGAACACGACGATGGTGCGCTCGCCACGAAGAGGCTCTGGCCACTTCATGTCGGCATAGCCGCGATAGCCGTCGCTGGTTTCGCTCCAAATATGTTCGAGACGCTCGTCCCGCGTCATCGCCTTCACAGGTTTGTCTTCGCGCGTCATGATCGCGACCCGCATGCGCTCCGCCGCTTGCCTTTCAGCGAGATCGCAATAGCCGTGGAAATAGCGGATCGTTCCGCCCATCGACAGCGCGAAGAACACGCTAGTCACCGATCCAGTGAGGAATTCGCGCATGGCGAACATGTCCGGCCGTATCCATAGCGGCGGCAGAATGTTGAGCATGTAGTCATGCTCAGACGCGCCGATCTCGAACCACTCGCCCGCATAAAGCGCGCTGGCGTCGCTATCCCATCGGTTCGGTCGCAGGGCGTGCCGGTCGAACATGCGAAACATTTGGCGTCGATCGGCGACGCCCTGAAACACTTTGCGGTTGGAGAACAGGTCCATACGAGGCTCCTCGCGGGCTTAGTCGGGCCGGAGCGCGGCGCGTCCTCGCGACGTCGCCATTCCCTCACGGCCTTCCTGACCCCGCCCTCCCGGCCGCCTCTCCGTCCGGACGGGTCAAGGGCCGGCGTAAGCCGGGCGAAGCTTCACCCTTGACGCGGCCGGCGAGCAGGCGGCAAATTACTAATCCTGTCCGACCTTCTGCCTTTTGTGATTCATTCGACGTCGAACCCCTTCGTCACCGTTTTGCTACCGCAATCGCGTCGCAGGTTTTATTCGGGACCGCTTCTGGATCTGTCCGTTCAGGGAGGGACAGTTATTCCTCACCTCTACCGGGTCAACCGTAACTCCGAAATGTTTCAATGACTCAGTTACTTAACTCCGTTGGTGAAACGGGTGCGCCCCCCGACAGGAAAATATTTTCACCCGCGCAATCGTGACGCCGCGCACGCCCTTCGGGACCGCAGGGCAAGAGCCTCGATCTCCGGCGCGACAACTGGGTCGATAGGCAAACAAAGGCGCTCGCGAGAGCGCCGCGTCGACTCGATGTTCGCCTCTCCGTGCATTCGAGCCAAGGCGCCGTAGCGCGCAACGCGCTCAGTTCCGCAGCGAGGCGCACGATCAGGCTGAGGAGGTCGTGCGCCGACAAAGCCCCAAGCGAATCAACGTCGAAGCTCTCCATCGGCAGCCTAGAATCGCAGCGTCGATCTTGGCGCCAACCCTCTCGCCCGATGATTTGCCCCGCTTACGACGACTATCTCGCAAGCCTCATCGCCGCATAAATGCCTTCATCCGATTCCCCTACGGCGTCGCGCGTTAACGTTCACGCATGGCTTCGGAGCCGATTTTGGCGAGTGGCGACAGCAGGTAGTCGATGACGCGGCGGCTGTCGGTCTTGATCTCGACGGTGACGGTCATGCCGGGGTTGAGCGGGATGTCGTTGTCGCCGATCTTCATCGCGTTCTGGTCCAGCGTGATGACGACGGGGAAGACGAAGCTCTCCGGCTGGCCGGGGCCGCTGGTCTGCGGCGGCGCCGCATTGGAGGGCGCGGTGACATTGGCCATCGCCCGCTTGGCCTCGGTCTCGTCGACGGCCTGCTGAGCGATGCGCGCCACCTTGCCCTTCAGCGTGCCGAAGCGGGTGAACGGGAAGGCGTCGACCTTGACGACCGCCGGTTGGCCGATCTTGACGAAACCGATGTCGAGATTGGCGACCAGCGCCTCCACCTCCAATGGCCCCCCGCCGGGCGTGATGACCAGCAATTGCTGGCCGGTGGTCACCACCTGGCCGATGGTGGTGACGGTGAGTTGCTGGGCGACGCCGTCGATCGGCGCGACGAGCTTGGTGCGCCCGAGCTTGGCGTTGGCCTTGGCCAACGATTGTTTGGCGTCGTCGGCCTTGCGCGCCGCGTCTT